>NZ_JBFUFF010000051.1:0-47055 GCF_056403555.1 Rhizobium sp. P2_G2 | reverse complement strand
GCTCGACACCGTCGCCCTTTCAGGCGCAAAGCGAGATCTCCCCAGGTAAGAACGCACTCCTTCCCTGCACGACCGCCGGATTTACGCCACCGACCCTTGGTCACAAGAGCTTCGTGGTTCTTTGCCCACTCGCCCTGATCGGCATCGCCTCTTATCCGGTTCTTTTCCATCGGCCCGCAGGTTCGATCCACGCTTCCTTCCCACGGTCGGTCACCCTGCCGCAGTTGCGCTTCTCTTCGCTCGCCATGACCAGCTTACGGTGGGACTTCCACCCACAAGAATGCGCCCATGCTGGGCGCACAACGCAAATGGGGCACCGCAGTGCCCCAAACTCCCCTCATCCTGAGGCGCCCCATGACGCGAAGCGGAATGGGGCCTCGAAGGACCCCGCCCAAAAATCACACCGGGTCTTCGCGATGCAGGTCGTGGATCGCCACACCTTCGGCATTGGTGGGCGGCTCCAGCCATTGGCTGTGACGCAGCGTGCGCTTGGTGTCTTCCATCCCCATATCCCAATGCTCGCGCATCGACGTGCCGGAGAATTCGTAGTCCTTGGCGTGGCCTTCGTAATTCTTGTGCTGGTAGATGAGGTGGACGATATTGACGACGCCGGCCTTGGAATAATCCTCGATCAGCGTCAGTTCGTCGGCTGACAACTGCTCGCGCGGCACGCGCTGCAGGGCGTGCAACAGCTTCATCTTCATGCCGTGGATGCGTTTGAAGTTATCCGTGTTCTGGCGCGTGCGGCTGGAATACATGATGTCCTTGTGGCGCGACAATACATCCGGCATCGAGCGCGGCAGCACGCCGCGAGCGGAAAACAGGTCGACCTGGAAAACCAGCGAGGAGCGATCCTCTTCCTGGTCGAGCAGGTATTGCAGCGGCGTGTTGGAGACGATGCCGCCATCCCAATAATATTCGCCCTCGATGCGGACCGGCGGCAGCGCCGGCGGCAGCGCGCCCGATGCCATGATGTGCTCCGGTTCGATGCGGATTTTGTCGGTGTCGAAATAGAGGAAGTTGCCGGTTCGGACGTTGACCGCGCCAACGCTGAAGCGCTTCTTGCCATCGTTGAGGACATTAAAGTCGATCAGGTCGAGCAGCGTCTGGCGCAGTTCGGCACTGTCATAGAAGCTCGTGGCACCCTCGGCGCCGGCCAGCTGGAACCAGGGATTCTGGAAGCGCGGCTTGAAGAAGCCGGGCTGGCCCATGGTCATCGTCATCCAGGAGCTGGTGCGGTTGCGGATGTCGCGGAAGAAATCGCCTTCCGGCGTATAGGCCCAGATCTTGCGGCCGGAAATGATGTGCCAGAACTGTTCCAGCCGCTGCATGCGGCGGCTCGGCTCGTTGCCGGCGATGATCGCCGCATTGATCGCACCGATCGACACGCCGGACAGCCAGGTCGGCTCGATGCCGGCCTCGACCAGCGCCTGGTAGACGCCGGGCTGATAGGCGCCGAGCGCACCGCCGCCCTGGAAGACCAGAGCGACGCGGTCATACTGTTGGGCGATTTCGGCAGGCGTTGGCTTGAGAGATTTGCTGGTATTGCGTTCGAGCATGTGCCACTCCCTCACTTCGCCAGATAATCGTGGACGACTTCGCCGAGACCGAGCGTCAGGTCGGCGACGAAGTGGACAGCGGAGACGACTTCGACTACCGGCAGGCGAGCGACATCGGCCATGACATGCGGACGGAGATCCAACGCCGCCGGCGAGGTCCAGGCCTCCTTCAGGTCGATATCGGTCAGATAGTAGCGGACCAGTTCGCAGATGCGCGGCGTGGCGTCGACATGCGGGATGATCTTGATCAGGAAGTTCGGTTCCTTGAGCGCCTCGAGCAGCGGACCCTTTTCGATCGCCCGATGCTTGTAGCCCATAGTCCCGGTGGCGCAGAGCACGCTGCCATAATGCAGCGTGCCGACCACGACCTCGCCTTCGTTGACGATCTTGGGCGTGGCGAGTTTCTTCGGGAAGCCCCAGATCTCGCGGCCGCCGGCGATCGGCGCGTCGTCATCGAGGAACATCGAATGGACGTAGCCGCCCTTCTGGCCCTTATAGGTGACCGGGATCACCTGTCCGGTCTCGGTATAATCGCCGAAGCCGGTGGAGTCGGGCATGCGGATGAACTCATACTTCACCAGCGGCTCGTCGAATTCGAGCGGCTCCGGCACGACAGCTTCAAGCGCCTCGCGCGTCGTGCGGTAGGTGATGATGACATATTCGCGATCGAAGAAACGATAAGGGCCGGGCGGATAGGAGGGATTGGTCAGCGGCATTGCGTAGGCGTGTTTCAGGATATCGTCAGCCTTCATCTTCGATCCCCATCGGTGTGGTTGGAAGGATATTGCATAGCAGCATGACGTGGACGTGTCAGCGTCCGGATTCAAAGGCGCGCCAAAAGCGCGCAGGGGCTGGTTATTTCTTATTGTAATCAAAGCGACATGAGAGAATGCAAATGTACGAATTATTTCGGCAGTCTCGCCGTCTCCTCTCCGTCTCTTAGCACATGCGGGAAAAGCTCATGGGTTCTCTCATTTCCAAGAATGCACTCGTCACTGGCTCCACCAGCGGCATCGGCCTTGCCATCGCCCGCGCTTTTGCCGCTGAAGGCTCCAACGTCACCATCAACGGCCTGGGCGATGCTGCCGCGATCGAGGCGGAGCGCGCGGCGATCGAAAAGGATTTCGGCGTCAAGTGCCGCTATTCCGCCGCCAATATGATGGACGGCGCGGAAGTCACGGCGATGGTCAAGGATGCGGAAGCCGCCTTCGGCACGCTCGACATCCTGGTCAACAATGCCGGCATCCAGTTCGTCTCGCCGATCGAAGACTTTCCTGACGACAAATGGGAAGCGATCATCCGCATCAACCTGCTTGCAGCCTTCTACGCCATCAAGGCCGCCATTCCAGGCATGAAGGCGCGCAAATGGGGCCGCATCATCAACACCGCCTCGGCGCATGCGCTGGTCGCCTCGCCGTTCAAGTCGGCCTATGTCTCGGCCAAGCACGGCATTGCCGGCCTGACCAAGACCGTGGCGCTGGAAGCTGCCCGCGACGGCATCACCTGCAACGCCATCGCCCCTGGCTATGTCTGGACGCCTCTGGTCGAGAAGCAAATCCCGGACACGATGAAGGCGCGCAACATGACCGAGGAACAGGTCAAGCACGACGTGCTGCTCGCTGCCCAGCCGACCAAGGAATTCGTCACCGTCGAGGAAATCGCCGCCGTGGCGCTGTTCCTCTGCACAGATGGCGCCAAGCAGATCACCGGCGTGACGCTGCCGGTCGACGGCGGCTGGACCGCCGAGTAATCGCCACCGACTGAGAGCGTCGCGACGGCGCAGTGCTCAGGCGCTCAGCATCGGGGCAAAGCGCGGATGAAACCGCGCCATGTGCAGGCTGCTCGAATAATGGCCTGCACTAAAGAGATCGTAGCGCGCCTCACCCTCGATCTCGAATCCATGCTTCTTATAGAGGTGGATGGCGCGCTCGTTTGTCGACGCGACCGCCAGCTCGACGCGCATCAGATTCAGCCAATTGTCCGCCATATTGAGCATTTCACTCATCAGCGCATGGCCGACGCCACGGCCCTGGAAGTCCGGATGGACGGAGATGCCGAAGCTCGCGACGTGCTTGCGGCGCGGCGTGTGGTTCATGATCATGCCGAGATGGCCGACCGCCCTGCCCTCGATTTCCGCGACCAGTTCGACACCGCCGGGATCGCGGGACTTGTAGAAATTCTGCCAAAAGGCGGCATCGCGATGCGGGATCTGGCCGGTATTTGTGATGACGGATTCGTAGGCGTAGATAGCGGCAACGTCATCGGCGTCAGTGGGGCGGATGGGGCGGACGAGGGGCATGGGGAATGTCCTGGGGGCGGTTGTTCGGAAGCCGCTACTTTGATCATCGAGTTAGCCACACCCCCCTCTGCCCTGCCGGRCATCTCCCCCTCAAGGGGGGAGATTGGATGGGCGCGCCGCTCTGCCCCACATAAACCGTCTCGCGCCCGGTTCTCGACGGATATTTGAGCCGATGAGCGCGCCTCTGGCCAATCTCCCCCCTTGAGGGGGAGATGTCCGGCAGGACAGGGGGGTATCGCGGGGATCAATGAGCGAGATATCGTTAAGCCACCCGGCGAGTCCTCACCGGATGACCCACTCATTTAGCCAGCTTAGTTCTTCTTCACCAACCGGTAGAACACGAAGTCCGAGGTGGCGCCGTTCACATAGCCGCTGACATTCTTCCCCATAGCAACCTGCGTTGCCGCCTGGAACATGATGACGATCGGCGAATTGGTCTGGACCTTCTTCTGCAGGTCGACATACATGTCGTTGCGCTTGTTGGTATCCGGCTCGGCGAGAGCTGCCTTGGTCTCCTTGTTCAGTTCGTCCGGCACAGCCCAGCCGTTGCGCCAGGTCGTGGTCGACTGATAGTGGCCGTCCGAATTGTCGGCATTGTAGGAGAAGGCTTCCGCATTCGAATCCGGATCCATGAAATCCGGACCCCAATAGAGCAGCATGGCCTCATGTGTGCGGGCGCGGTACTTGGTGATCACCTGGCTGCCGGTGCCGGGAATGATCTTGAAGTTGATGCCGGCCTGGGCGAAGCCGGCCTGCAGCGATTGCGCCATGTCGGTAAACGGCGTCGAGTTGATGACGTCGAGCGTCACGTCCATGGGCGTCTTGACGCCACCGTCGGCAAGGATCTTCTTGGCCTTGGCGACGTCGAAGCTATAGGGCGTGTCGTCCAGCGAGCCGGGGAAACCCTTCGGCCAGAAGGCCTGGTGGACCTGCATCTGACCCTTAAGGAACGAGTCCGTCATGCCCTTATAGTCGACAAGGTAGCGCGCCGCTTCCCAGATCGCCGGATTGGTCAGCGCCTGATCCTTCTGATTGAGGGACAGGAAATGAACGGCCGCCTGCGGATAGGTTTCGACGGTAAAATTGCCCTTGGTGGTGATGCCGGAAATCTGGTCCGGCGTCAGGTTCTTGGCGATGTCGACATCGCCGGATTCGAGCATCAACTGCTGGGTCGCAGCTTCGGCGACGTGGCGAATGATCACCGACTTCATCGCCGGAGCGCCACCGAAATAGTCGGGATTGGCGGCAAGGTTGATGATCTCATTGGGGCGGAAAGCCTTGAGGATGAACGGACCGGTGCCGGCCGAATTGGCCTTCAGCCAGGCATTGCCCATGTCATTGTTGGCTTCGTGCGACTTGACGGTCGCCTCGTCGACAACCGATGCGGGCCGCGAGGCGAGCACGTTGAGCACGAAGGCCGAGGACATATCGCCCGCATATTTGGCGACGACCTTGTTGCCGTCGGCCTTGACCATGCTGTCGAAATTCTGCGGCGTCCAGCCCAGTTGGGTCAGCACGAAAGCCGGCGCCTTGTTGAGGACGACGACACGCTTCCACGAATAAACGACGTCCTCGGCGCGGACGGGATTGCCGGAAGAGAATTTCACGCCATCGCGGATGGTGAAGGTGATGGTCTTGTTGGCGTCATCCACCTTCCATTCGGTAGCAAGGCCCGGCGCCAGCTTCTGCACGTCCGGCGCATCATACTGCACTAAGCGGTCATAGGTCTGGGTCACATATTCGCCCGACGAGAATTCATAAGCTTCGGCCGGGTCGATCGAGACGATGTCGTCGATATTTTCGGCGACGACAAGCGCGGTCGCCGGTGTCGCGGCATAGACCGCAGTCGCGGCTGCGGCCGGCACCAGCATAGTGGCCGCGACCAGCGCGGCGTTGAACATTTTCATCGGTCGTTCTCCTCTTGTCAGGCTATTTGCCCTTTGTGGTTCTGGATTTGGCGGGGGTTTCGGCGAGCGTCGGACGACCGCGGAAAAGCGGAAGGGTTCCGGTCCACAGCAATCGTGCCGGCTTGCCGGAATCGTTCCACCAGGCATGTGGGCGGTTGCCGCGGAAATGCAGGCTGTCGCCGGCAGTCATGGTGATTTCCTCGTCATCGAGCCGCTGCTGGATCGTGCCTTCGAGCACGTAGAGGATCTCCTCGCCCTCATGACTGACCGTCTCGGAGCGGTAGCCCGGTGGCACATTGAGCACGAACGAAGACAGGATATTGCCGGCAAAATCGGTGGCGATCCGTTCATAGAGAACGGATGAGCCGTCGACGGAGAATTTTTCGCGCTCGGCGCCGCGGGTCAGCGCGCTCTCGACGCTTGGCGTAGCGATGAAATAGTCCATGCCGACATCGAGGCTGCGGGCAATTTGCGCCAGCGTGCCGAGGGACGGCGTCGCCTGGTCGCGCTCGACCTGGGAGAGATAGCCGAGCGAGATGCCGGCGGCATCACAGATTTCCTGCAGCGTCATGCCGAGCTGCCGCCGCCGGGCGCGGATCAGCGCGCCGACTTTCGGCTGGGTGGTCTCGATCGCGGCTCCGGTCAAGGGCGGCATTGCGGCTCCCGGCTGAGTAAAATTTATTTGATACAAGCAAAATTTTTTGTATATTCCAAGCGAAATTTTTGAGACGCCCGGAGATATCCGAAACCTCATTTGGGGTATGACAAGCGTCGGGGAACTTGATGAGAGGCCTGCCGCTTGGCGTTCGAACCAGACACTTTGCCCTCCGCAACGGGTGCGCTCAAGGCGGCACCTGAGAGTGGCCGCGCTCGGCGCTTCCTGATCGGCCTGGCCGGCTTTTTGATCTCGCTGGCGCTCACTTTCCTCGGCCTGCTCGCCATCACCTTCTTCATCGGCCGCGTGGTGCCGATCGATCCGGTGCTGGCGGTGGTCGGCGACCGGGCGCCGAAGGCGGTCTATGAAGCGGCGCGGCTGCAGCTTGGCCTCGACAAGCCGATGATCATACAGTTCATCGACTATGTCGGCTCGGTGCTGCGCGGGGATTTCGGCACATCCGTTTCCACCGGCCGGCCGGTGGCGGAGGACCTGAGACGCGTCTTTCCCGCGACGCTGGAAATGGCGACGCTCGGCATCATCATCGGCATCGTCATCGGCGTGCCGATGGGCGTCTATGCGGCGAGCCGCCAGGGCAGCCTGCTCGACCAGGTGATCCGCGTCATCGGCCTGTTCGGCTATGCCGTGCCGGCTTTCTGGCTCGGCTTGGTGGGACTTGCAGTCTTCTATGCGCGCCTGAAATGGGTCGGCGGCCCGGGCCGTATTGATGTCTACTATGACGGGCTGGTCGATCCGATCACCGGGCTGATGCTGGTCGACACGCTGCTGGCCGGCGAGACCGAGATTTTCTGGAACGCGGTGCTGCATCTGGCGCTGCCTGCGAGCATCCTCGGTTTCTTCAGCCTTGCCTATATCGCCCGCATGACCCGCTCGTTCATGCTCGACCAATTGGCGCAGGAATATGTGACGACGGCGCGGGTCAAGGGCGTGCCGGAACGGCTGGTGATCTGGCGGCATGCCTTTCGGCCGATCCTGGTGCCGCTGATCACCGTCTGCGGTCTCTCCTATGCCGGCCTGCTCGAAGGCTCCGTCATGATCGAGACGATCTTCTCCTGGCCGGGCATCGGCAATTATCTCACCGTGGCGCTGCTCAATGCCGACATGTCGGCAGTGCTCGGCGCGACGTTGGTGATCGGCGCCGTGTTCATCGGCATCAACAAGCTTTCGGATGCGCTCTACCGCATTCTCGATCCCCGCGCACGCTGACGGGGTGAGGACACACATGGCATTTACAGACCTTCACAATTGGCTGATCGACGACAGCCCCGCCTCGCGGATGCAGGCACGGGTGTCACGCATGTACCGGATTTCAGCCGCCCTCTCCCGCAATGCGCTGGCCATGGTCGGGCTGGCCATCATCCTCCTGCTCATCCTGACAGCGATCTTCGCACCCTGGATCGGGCCGCAGGATCCGGTTGCGCAGGATCTGGCGCATCGGCTGATGCCGCCGTCCTCGGCGCATTGGATGGGCACGGACGAACTCGGCCGTGATATCTGGTCGCGTGTCGTCCGTGGTTCGCGGATCACGCTGACTATCGTCATCATCGTCGCCGTGCTGGCAGCGCCCGCGGGCCTGTTGATCGGCGCGATCTCCGGCTATTTCGGCGGCTGGGTCGACCGCATCCTGATGGGCATCACCGACATCTTCCTGTCGATGCCGAAGCTGATCCTGGCTTTGGCGCTGGTTGCGGCCCTCGGCCCTGGCATCGACAACGCCATCATCGCCATCGCCATCACCTCCTGGCCCGCCTATGCGCGTATCGCCCGGGCCGAGACATTGACCTTCAAGAATTCCGAATTCATCGCCGCGATCCGGCTGCAGGGCGCCTCGGCACTGCGCGTCATCTGCGGCCATGTCCTGCCGCTCTGCACCTCCTCGATGATCATCCGCGTCACGCTCGACATGGCCGGCATCATTCTCACCGCCGCCGGCCTCGGCTTTATCGGGCTCGGCGCGCAGCCACCGTTGCCGGAATGGGGAGCAATGATTGCCCGCGGCCGCTCCTTCATCCTCGAACAGTGGTGGGTGGCGACCATGCCGGGCTTTGCCATCATCATCGTCTCGCTCGGTTTCTGTTTCCTGGGCGATGGTCTACGCGACGTGCTCGACCCGAAGAGCGGAGAAGGCCATTGAGTAAGCCATTACTGACGGTCGAAGATCTGCGGGTCACCTTTCCGACACCGCGCGGCCCGGCCGAGGTCGTGCGCGGCGTCTCCTTCTCGCTTGGCCGCGAGCGGCTCGGGATCGTCGGCGAGAGCGGCTCCGGGAAATCGATGACCGGCCGCTCCATTCTGAAGCTCATTCGCGCACCGGGTAAAGTGACCGCGAAGCGGCTGGAATTCGACGGCATCGATCTGGCGAAACAGTCCGAACGACAGATGCGGTCAATCCGCGGCGCCCGCATTTCCATGGTCATGCAGGACCCGAAATTCTCGCTCAATCCGGTCATGACCGTGCGCGAGCAGATCGCCGAAGCGCTGCTGACGCACCAGAAACTTTCCCGTAGCGAGATCGCGAGCCGCGTGCGATCCATGCTCGAAGCGGTGCGGATCAACGATCCGGACCGTGTCGCCACACTCTACCCGCACGAGCTTTCCGGCGGCATGGGTCAGCGGGTGATGATCGCCATGATGCTGATCCCGGAACCGGACCTCCTGATCGCCGACGAGCCGACTTCGGCGCTCGACGTCTCGGTGCAGGCCCAGGTGCTCGACATCATCGACGATCTCGTCACGCGCAAGGGCATGGGGCTGATCTTCATCAGCCACGATCTCAATCTCGTCTCCAGCTATTGCGACCGCATCCTGGTTATGAATGCCGGCCGTATCGTCGAAGAATGTAAAGCTGGCGAATTGATGCGGGCCACACATCCTTACACTCGCGGACTGATTGCCTCGGTGCCACGTCTCAATGAAACCCGCGAGGAATTGCCTGTCCTCGACCGCAGCGCATGGGGCGGCACATGAGCGCTTTATCGATCCAGAATCTCGACGTCTTTTATGGCCGGACACAGATCACCCATGGCATCGCCCTCGATATCAGCGAGGGCGAAAGCTTTGCGCTGGTCGGCGAGAGCGGCTCGGGCAAGTCGACCGTGCTCAAGGCCATTGCGGGGCTGGCGCCGGAATGGAAGGGGTCGATTTCAGTCTTCGGCAATCAACGCAGCCATGGCATCGATCGCAGTTTTTCAAAGATCTGCCAGATGGTGTTCCAGGACCCCTATGGGTCGCTGCATCCGCGCAAGACGGTCGATGCGATCCTCAGCGAACCGCTCTCCATCCACGGCATCGGCGGCCAGAACGAACGGGTCGAAAGCGTGCTTGCTGCCGTCGGGCTCGACCGGCGCTTCCGTTTCCGCTTTCCGCATCAGCTCTCCGGCGGCCAGCGGCAGCGTGTGGCCATCGCCAGGGCGCTGATCCTGGAGCCGAAATTGATGCTGCTCGACGAACCGACCTCGGCGCTCGATGTCTCGGTGCAGGCGGAAATCCTCAACCTGCTGAAGCGGCTGCGGCGCGAGCGGAACCTGACTTATGTGATGGTGACGCATAACCTGCCGGTCGTGTCTTTCCTCTGCGACAGGCTGGCGGTGATGCGGCATGGCCGGGTTGTCGAGATTGCCGATGTGGCGGATCTCAAGCGCGGCGAACTCAGGGAGCCCTATTCAAGGGAACTGCTGGAGGTCGCTCTGTCGGATACCGCCGACGCGCCGGTGGCGGGCGCTGCCTGACCGGTCATTGCCCGGCGGACGTGCCGGGGAACTCGCCCGTCGCATAGCGCTGAGACAAGCGCTTTCGCTCGAAGAGAAGCACCGCAGGCGCTCCGTCGTCTTCGCCAGCGCTTATCCTGGTTCACCGTTTTCGGCGCTGCTGACGCGGCCGGGATTCTGCGGGGAATTTGTCGCCCTACCCTGATCAGGGATAGTCACCACTCCTTTTGCCGCCTAAGCTCCTTCAACGAGGCTCGTGCCGCGCGGAATGCTTTTCGTACGTTCAGAAGAGGATCGCCAGCGTGCAAAGGGATATAGATTATCCGGACAACGCCTGGGTGGCGGTTCCAATCAACTTCGGCCCATATAATGATTATTGGGTCGTACATTTCAACAATTACAACGTCAAGAAGTTCGTCAAGATAAGCGTCAAGGTCGCTGAGGCCGTCGTCCAGGCGTTCTCGTCGGGCAAGGCGGAGGACGGCCAGCACGCCTATCCAACCTTGTCGATCATCGCGCATGGACATGGGCTGACCGGCGATATCGCCCACAACACGATTACCGGCGGCACAGTGACATCGTTCACGTTCCAGACCTCCGGCGCGGAGGGTGTCGCCAGCACGACGATCTCCGGCTTCACGCCGCAGAATGCCGTCACTTTCTTCGATCACATGATGGAGCAGCCGACGGACTACAGCTATGTCGTCTCGCTTATGGCCGGAGACACCGTGGCGACAGTCCAGAAAGGGGCGAAGGCTGGCGCCTATTTCGACACGGGGGCGGGCGACGACACCGTTACCGGCGGCGACGGCAATGATACTGCGCTGAAGTGGAATCCCGGTGATCTCGTCTATCAAGGCGGGAAAGGCACCGACCTTCTTCAACTGCGGCCGATGGAGGATGTCGTCGGCGAGGTTCATCCGACAAAGGGGGCGCTGGTCGACTTGAGAACCGGCACGGGCCAAAACCCCTTCGGAGGCACGTTCAAACTGAAGAGCGTCGAGAATGTCTATGGCACCGAAGTGGCCGATGTGATTTACGGCAGCGAGGCCAACAACGTCATCGGCGATGGTCGCTACGATATCGGCGCCGATCAGGTCCGCACCTATGGCGGCAACGACACCGTCCGCTGGGGTTTTGGCGAGACCGGCGCTTTCGCCGACGGCGGCAAGGGTAGCGATACGCTGCAGTTCGTGCTCACCGAATATGATGCCAGCAAGGTCCACGAACTGGATCTCGCCGATCCCTCGAAGAACAAGGGCATCTTCGCCTACAACACCGCCAAGAATTTCGAGAACCTGATCCAGAGCACCGACCTGACACCAGACGGCGTCACCGTCGATTTCATCGGCAACGACGCCTCGAACAGGGTCATGACCACCGCGGCGGGCAATATCGATCTTGCCGGCGGCAATGACAGCTTCACCATGCAAGGCGCGGCCAAGACCGTGGACGGCGGTGGCGGCAAGGACGATCTCTTCGCCAACGGCTTCTTCGGCGACATGCTCGACCTTGCAGACCAGTCTAAAAACACCGGCACCTTCGCCGGTAGCACGGTCAAGAATTTCGACGTCTTTCACTCCAACGGCTTCAACTTCATCGGCAGCAAGGCGGCCGAGACCTATCTCGGCAGCAGCAGTTTCGAGACCGTCAACGGCGGCGGCGGCGATGACGTGCTCAAGGGCGGCAATGGCGCCGACATCCTCACCGGCGGCGCCGGCAATGACAGGATCGATGGCGGCGACGAGGCGGTGACCAGCCTGCTCGACAATGATGTCGCTATCTTCAGCGGCGCCCGCAACAAATATCACGTGAGTTTCAAGAATGGCACCGTCACTATCCGGGATGCGCGGCCGGGCTCACCGGATGGAGCCGATACGATCACGGGCGTGGAGCGCTTCCAGTTCTCGGACCAGGTCCTGTCGCTGGCCGACCTGATCGGCAAGGGTCCCTCGATCGCCGGCGGCCTGACCCATACATATGCGGCCAAGGAAGGAACGCTCGCCGTCGCCGACATCGGCGCCAGCGATTCCTTCGGCGATAAGGAAGGCGATGGCCTGAGCTACAAGATCATTCGCGCGCTCGGTGGCGGCGAACCCGATGGCGGCGCCTTCAGCATCGATGCGATAACCGGCAAGATCGCCTTCTACGCCAAACCGGATTTCGAGCACCCTACCGACAGCAACGGGGACAATGTCTATCGGCTCACCGTCCGCGTCACAGACAGCAACGGCATCAACGACGACCAGACGGTGATCGTCAAAGTCGAGAATGCTGCGGGGCAGGCTGTTGGTGGCGGAGGCCGTTGGGATCTGGCCGCAGCGGACGAAGCGCCACACATGCACTGGCACCATGATCTGATGATATGAGCTGACACCGCGCCACCATCGCGGCGTGTCTCGATCTCCGTGTTGACGCGGTCCTGGGCAGCCCCCCGGACTTTCGCCCGATATCGCTGGAGCGGTGCGAAGCCATCTCGAAGAACAGGCTGGCGAATTGACAATGGCGGCGGAAAATTCCTAAGCCTGGAGCATGAAGATTGCCTTCCATGCGCCGCTGAAGTCGCCCGACCATCCCGTCCCGTCCGGCGACAGGCTGATGGCGCAATTGCTGATCACCGCGCTGCAGGCGGCCGGCCATGCGGTCGAGATCGCCTCGACGCTCCGTGCCTTCATGCGCGAGCCGTCGTCCGACGCCCTGCCCTCATTGCGGCGGCAGGCCGAGGCGGAGATAGAGCGGATCGGCGCCGCCTGGCAACGCGACGGCGCCCCCGATGCCTGGATCACCTATCATCCCTATTACAAGGCGCCGGATCTGATCGGTCCCGTGCTCGGCAAGGCCTTCGATATCCCCTATGTGACCGTCGAGACCTCCTATTCGGCGCGCCGCAATCTTGGCGCCTGGGCAGAGGCTCAGGCAATCGTGCTGCAATCGCTGGAAATGGCCAGCGTCAATATCTGCCTCACCACGCGCGACCGGCGGGGGCTCGTCGAGGCGGCGCCGGCGGCGCGCACGGCATTTCTGCCGCCGTTTCTCGACGGCTCGATCTTCCTCACCCTGCCGCCTCGACCGCAGCCGGGAAAGCTGGTCACCATGGCGATGATGCGGCCGGGCAACAAGATGGACAGTCTGGCGATGCTCGCCGCAGCGCTCAAGCTGATCGAGGAGGAAGACTGGACGCTCTCGATCATCGGTGACGGCATCTGCCGAAAGCAGGCCGAGGCCATGTTTGCCGGATTCGAGCCCGAGAGGATCATCTGGCACGGGCAGCAAAGCCGGCAGGACATCGCCACCCTGCTGTCGGAAAGTGCCGTTCATGTCTGGCCGGGTTGCACCGAGGCCTATGGGCTCTCTTATCTCGAAACGCAGGCTGCCGGGCTGCCTGTGATCGCGCAGGATACCCATGGCGTGCCGGAAGTCGTGATCGCGGATCGCACCGGCCTGTTGACGCCGGTTGGCGACGTGCCGGCTTACGCGAATGCCATCCGCATCATGCTGGGTGATCCGGAGATGCGTGCGCGGATGGGAGCCGAGGCGCGGCGTTTCGTCAGCGAGGAACGATCCATCGCCCGGGCAGCGCAGCGGCTGGATGAGATTCTGCACGAGCATGTGGGGAACCAATGACCGACGACGCCATCTGGCAACCGCTTGTCGATGAACTGGACCGCTGGCAGGCCACCGGCAAGACGGCCCGTTTCTGGTTGCGGGACGACGATGCCATCGAGCCGACAGCAGAACTCGTACGACTTCTGGAGCTGACGACCAAGCACGACCTGCCGGTGACGCTCGCGGTTATCCCGCTCCATACCGGGCAGGTATTGGCGGATTATCTGACCCAATTTCCTCAGGTCGCGGTCGTCGTCCACGGCTGGTCGCACACCAATCACGCGAGGCTCGACGAAAAGAAGCAGGAGCTCGGCGCACATCGGCCGGTCGAGACAGTGCTTGAGGAATTGAAAGCGGGCTTTCATCGCCTGGAGGCGTTTCACGCTGCCCGCTTCGCTCCCGTGCTCGTGCCGCCGTGGAACCGGATTGCGCCCCGTGTCATCGCGGGGCTGCCAGACCTCGGCTTCAAGGCCATATCCGTTTTCGGGCCGGAGAAGCCGGCGCCGCTCGCCGTCGTCAACACCCATGTCGACCTGATGGACTGGCACGGAACGCGCGGCGCGCGCGAAACGACGGCCTTGGTCGCCGACATGGTGAAGCGGCTTGATGAAATGTGGGAGAGCGGCGGCGCGCTCGGCTTTCTGACCCATCACCTCGTCCACGACGAAGCGGGATGGGCGTTCCTTGACGCGATGTTCTCGGTGACGCGCCGGCATCCTGCCTGCCGCTGGGTGTCGCTAACGGATATGCTCGCGTAGCGTCAGGCCATCGACGTCGAAGACCTGGCCTTCGCGCGCCGAAAAGGCGTTGGGAAACTGGTTGACGGCGAGGCGATCGATCGCCTCTATCTCGGCATCGGTACGCAGCGGCGAATGATGGATGAAGGCGACATGCGCCGCCTCGGCCGCCCGCGCCAACCGAATAGCGTGCTGCCAGGAGGAATGACCATAGCCGATCTTGTAGGGCATCTCGTCGTCAGTATAGGTGGTGTCGTAGAGGAAGAGATCGACGCCCTCGATCAGCGACAGCACGTTGGGATCGAGAATGCCAGGCTGGTGCTCGGTATCGGTGATCAGCGCCACCGAACGCCCTTGCCATTCGACACGGTATCCAATCGCACCGCCCGGATGGTTGAGATTACCGGTCAGCAGCCGAACACCGGGATAAGGCTCAAGGATTTCGCCGGCTTTGAAATCACGCGGTTTGAGATGTGCGCGACACTCGTCGACCTCGATTGGGAACCACGGCGGACGAATGAATCCGGTGATCATCTCATGCGTCGTCATCTTTCCGGCCATGTGGCCGGACCAGACGGTGAGGTCCGAACGCGGATCGAAAAGCGGCGCAAAGTAAGGAAGGCCGATGATATGGTCGTAATGACAGTGCGTGAAGAACAGATTGAACGTCGTGACGCCGTCGGCGAGCAAGGTCCGACCGGCCGGCAGCAATCCGGAGCCTGCATCGAACAACAACCGATGCTCTCCGCACTGCATTTCTATGCAGACCGTATTGCCGCCAAATCTCTGGAAGTCGGGGCCGGATACAGGCAGGCTGCCGCGCACTCCCCAAAAACGCACTCTGAACACTGGATCATTCTTTCGTTTTAGCATCGATGCCCGCGACTGCCGCCATTCCGCCACGAGAGCCAATGGAACAGGTCCAGACGCGGCGGGTCAATCTCATATTTTTAAATATATATGATGACATCCGTTATTATTTCAGTCCCTACTACCCGGAGAAACGTTTCCCGATGCCGCCTATGCCTAAGCCGACGATCGCCGTCATCGCCGACGCCCACTTTCATGATCCCAAAGCGGATTTCGGCGCCGGAGGCGTTATCGTCGAAGGTCAAAGGCTGTTTCTCCGGTCTTTCGCCGACTCGATAAAATCGACGCGGCTGTTCAACGAAAGCGATCGGGCGCTCAGGCATGCGCTCGACGATGTCAGCCGGCGCGGCATCCGCCATGTCGTGCTGCTTGGCGACTATTCCGACGACGGACAGGTCGCCACGTTGAAGGCGCTGGATGCGCTGCTGGACTTCTACCGGTCGGGCGGCATGCGGTTCTATGCTGTTCCGGGCAATCACGACATTTTTGGCGTTTCCGGCCGCCATCGCGCCAAACGCTTCCTCAATGCCGAGGGGGGCATGGACCTGGTGACCAGCGATCCGCAACGCAGCGCGGGACCGGAGGAGGATCGGGTGATCACCAGCGCTGGCATGCGCTGCACTGGCTATCCCGATGGACTGCCGCGCCATAGCGGCTTGTTCCGTGCATCGGACTATCTTCACTGGGAAACGCCGTTCGGAGCAGGTGACGCGCCGGAGGATCGGCTCTACAAGGCGGGATCATCAGAAGGAACGGCAAGGCGGCTGATGGATGCCTCCTATCTGGTTGAGCCCTTCGAAGGATTGTGGCTGCTGATGATCGATGCCAATGTCTTCGTTCCCATCGACGGCGTTGCCGGCGATGACGAAGCAACCCTTGCCGACAGCAGCGATGCCGGCTGGAATGCTATGCTCATGCAGAAACGCTTCGTGCTGGATTGGATGAAGGATGTTTCAGGGCGAGCCAGGCATCTCGGCAAGACCCTGCTTGCCTTCTCGCACTATCCGGCGCTCGACCCACTCGACCGCACCGGTGCGGATGAACGCGCTGTGCTGGGCGAGACCGCACTTCTCAGGCGCATTCCGGAACCCGAGGTCGGCGCGGCGCTGATCGCGGCGGGCATTCGGGTACATTTCAGCGGCCACCTGCATGCCAACGACACGGCGCGGATCGCTCAGCCCGACGGTTTCCTCGTCAACATCTCCGTGCCGTCCCTGGTTGCCTTTCCAGCGGCCTACAAAATCGTCTCGATCGGGACCGGGCAGCTTGCGATCGAGACCGTAGAGATCGGCGACATGGCACTCGATCCGGGCATCGCGGATCTTTATCGGATGGAAGCCCGAAGGACCGGCCTCAATGCCGCCGCCCTCCTCGACGCCGAGGATTATGGCGCCTTCGTCTCAGCCCATCTGGGCTATCTCGTCGGCCGGCGCTACCTGAAGCGGGAATGGCCAGACCCTCTCGCCGAAGCAGCGAGGACGATGACGCTTGCCGATCTTGCGAACAATGGCGAAGCGCTGCTGGCGGACATTCCCATCATGACGTTTCTCGGAGATTGGTATCGGGTGCGGATGGGCAGCGATCTTGGGCTTGCCGATGTCACGCCGGAGCGCTTACAGGCCTATCGGCGGCTCTCGGAGCGGCTCGCCACATGCGCGCCGGACAAGGGCGGGGTGCAATGGTCGTTTGCCCGGCTGCTCGCAATGTTCGAGCGGTTTTCGTCTGGCCTGCCGTCGCGGAATTTCACCGTGGATCTGGCAAGCGGCGCAGTCGAGCCTTTGGCGTTCAGTTGACCTGTTCGATCCGGCTGCGTGCCTCGGCGAGCTCCAATGTGGTGCGGCTCAGGCGGTCGGCCAGCACGCGCATGATTTCGATGGTCATTTCCGGATAGTCGGCGAGCAGCTTTAAAAAGTCTTCCTTGCGGATTCGCAGCGCCTCGATCGGCATGGTCGCCTTGACGGTGGCGGTGCGCGACGTATCGCAGAGGATGGCGATCTCGCCGACAATGGTGTTGTAATCGAGCTCTGCGACCTTGATCTGACCGCCCGGCGACTCGTTGAGAATATCGGCTTTGCCGGCCAGGATGACATAGGCGGCATCGCCCGGATCGCCCTGGTGAAACAGGGTATCCCCTGGACGATAACTGACGCGGTCGGAGGTGAATGCCAGAAGCTTCAGCTTCGCCGGCGCAACACGCGCGAAGAGGGGCACCTGCCGCAATGTTTGTACTTCGTCTTTGAGCATCATGATCAGGTTTTCACCCCGCACATCTTAGACTGTCTGACCGCTCGTGACATGATCTATGACACAAGTTCCTTAAAAATACCGCTCTTCTGTAAAAGAGTCTCGTGCGTGCCGTCTTCCACCAGTTTGCCCTTGTCGAAGACGATGACGCGATCGAACATGTCTGTCAAAGACGTGTTCGACAACACCCAGATCACAGTCGCCTCAAGACCATCCTTGTGGACCAGGTCGAGCGCATTTCTCAGCACCTGCTCCTGCACGCGCTGGTCCAAGGCGGAAAGCGGCCTGTTGAATACATAATAGGGGGACCGTCTCAACAGGGTGCGCGCCAGATTGAGCTTCTGGCGTTGGACCGAGGTCAATCTGCGGCCGCCAGCGCCGACATTATACTCCATGCCCACTTCCAGCACGCTGTCGTAAAGGCCAAGCGTATTGAGCAGTTTGCGCACGATCGAACGGATGCGCTCGGAACCGTCGGGATGCTTGTGACTTATGCGGCCGAGCAGCACATTGTCCATCAGCGTCGACGCCGCCATGTAGCGGTCCGGATCGTAGCGCTCGATGGCTCCGGATAGATCCTCGGGCAGGCCATCATGGAACTCGCGGCGAACATCGACGATCTTCTGCATCAGTTCGTCGGTCAACAAGCCGAAGCGGTGGCGAGGCTCGATATAAAGGAAGCTCAGGCGGATGATCGCCACTGTGTCTTCCGGTGGTACATCCTCGAAACGCTTGCCCTTCAGCCGCTGCAGCAGCAGTTGATATTGCGGCAGGTCGTCTGCCGTCATGAAGGTCAATTGCTGGAAGAAAGGATGATCCGGCGGCAGGTCACCGAACAGATTGACTGCGTTCTCGGCGATTTCCAGGCCCATTTCGTAGAGGATGCGGTCCAGCCCTGTGCGGCTGACGACGGAGCGGAAATAGCCGTTCTGCGCGATCGCCCGCCCCATCAATGCCGGGCCTGTGGCCGTGCCGAAAAGCAGATTTTCGCCAACGGTTGCCTCGGTATTATAGGCACCGGGCTCGAACGAGGCCACGAGGCTCGACAGGCCCTCCTTGTCTAGTTCCTCGCGTAGCGCATGGCGCATTTCGACGATGCGGGCGGCAAAATTCTCGTGGTTCTCGGGATCGACGATCGAACGAAGCGCCAGGTCCATGATGTCCTTCGAGAGCAGCACGGCATCGAGCGCCGCTGCGATCGCCCGGGAAAGCTCTTCCGGGCCGGAAACGCCAGCCGCGGTATAATCGATCCAGTCGGCATTGACGTCGAGATCCGGATTGCCGGCCAAGCGGGCTTCATTGACCTCCCACTTGCGTTTCTTAAGGCCGTCTTCATCATATTCCGCCTCCCTCAAAGGCGCATGTTTGAGGCCGTAGAGCAGGTTGTCACGCAGCGTGCCGTGGAAGAAATAGGTCTCGGACGAGGCATAGGAAAGCTGCCGGCCGGTGGCCGATTCCGGCAGGCTCATGATGTCATGTGAGCCGAAGGTGATACGGCCGGTTTCCGGCCAGATGATCCGGGCGAAGGCTTCCGCCAGCGACTCGCCGCCGGCCGCAGCCGCGCCGACAATGGCCACCGTTTCACCCGGATGGATCTGCAGCGAGACGCCGCTCAGGAGCCGCGCGCCGCTGTCGTCCACCAACGACAGATTGACCGCGGCCAGAGGCTCGGCGCTCAAGTCGTGCGCATCCGCAGCGACGTCCTGGATCTTCGGGTCGATCATGCCTTCGACGCTGAACTGTTCGACGACCTGGGTGTACTTGATCTGCACGTCCTGGCGGGTCTGATCCCAATCGATCAGGTCCTTGAGCGGCCCCGGCAGGTCCTTGTAGGCGCCGATGACGGCAACCAGCTGGCCGATGTCAAGCTGGCCGTTGAGCGCCAGATAGCCGCCGATGCAGTAGAACAGGAAAGGCGTTAGCGAGGCGAGGAAATTGTTGATGAACTTGACGAGGAATTTCCAATTGTAGAGGTCGTAGCGGATGCGGAAAATCCGCCCCAGCCGGGCAGCAATGTCGGCGCGCTCGTAATTGGTGGTGTCGAAAGCGCGGATCGTGCTGATGCCTTCGAAAATCTCGCTCACCCGGCCCGAGAGCTCACGGGCGGTCAATTGGCGTTCGCGGCCGAGAATCAGCTGCTTGCGGCGCATGCGCGGGATGATGAATCCCTGCACGCCAACCATCAGAGCGGCGATCAGGCCCAGCCAGAAATTCTGCACGAGGATGAAGAACAAAGCCGTCAGCGCCTGGCCACCGATCAGAGCCGGCGAGACAAAGGCATCGCCGGTGAAGCCACCGAGCGGCTCGACCTCGTCCTTGACCATGCTCGCGATTTCGGCGCCTTTGGCGCGTTTGAACTGCGTCGGCGGGAATCTGAGAATCTGGTCAACGAGCTGGAAACGAATGCGGCGCAGCAGGCGCTCGCCGAGGCGTCCCTTGTAGTTGTTGATATAATATTTGAACAGGCCGTTGACGATGACCAGGAGCAGGAAGACGCCGCTCAGCGCGAAAAGCATCGACATCCGGTCAAGAGCTATTCCCGGAAACAGCGTCACATGCCCAAGCCACGGGATATCGACACCCATCTGCAAGAAGAGCTGGGTCTGGCCTTCCTTGAAGCCTTTGCCCTGGATCGGTCCGTTGACGATCTGCTTCGGCAGGTCGAACGACATGAAATAAGGGATCATCGATATCGCCACGATCAGCAGGATGTAGAGCTGCTGACTGCGCGTATGTTTCCAGATGTAGCTCGAGAGACGTTTTTCCATCATAGGCTCTTACGACATGGCAACCGGATCGAGAACATAAAAGCGCCGGTCTGCATAGGGTGTCTCGGCGATTTCCGGGTCATGCAGGCGGAGGTCCGCTGTCATCCGAACCCTGACGGAGGGACGATTGACGATGACCGGCACCTGCGAAGCACCCCTGTCCAGCGCCGGCGCATAATCTATTACGACGACTTTGGCACTATCGATCAGTGAAAACAGCAAATCTCCCAACGGATCGTGCGGCCCGAAGGGTYTCAGCGAATAGCCGAGCAGCACCAGTCCGTAACTTCTCACGGCATAATCATAGCGAATTTCCTGGAATTTGCGAGGGATATGGCGAACGCGGCAGGGTGCGCCGTGGAGCACTTCCGCCTCATAGGCCTTGGTCTTGGGATCGACCGAGGTGACCGACAACGGATGATGCGTGAGATAGGAGGTGATCGGGCGGATGTGACCGCCGATTTCCAGCACATGCGGGCAGTCCCGCAGGAAATGGGCGGCGAACACCTGGCGAAGCGTCGCGCCGACGCCGCCGAGATGCGGAATATCATCGTCCGGAACCGCCGTCTGATCATCGTCAGTCTGCATCGGCTGCATGTTGCACTCCCCAAAGCTCCAGCCTACAACAGCGCCATGATGAACACCATCCATTCCGACGACATCACCGCAACCGATTGGCATGATTATGCCTTTGACCTCCTGCGCGGCATCGCCGCCTATACCGCGAGCCCGCTGATGACGGGCATGGCCGGCGTGATCGCAAAATACCCCGATGCCGATCTCGCCAATGCCTTCAATCACAAGCAGGTCCAATGCAAGATATGGGCCCGGCAGGCGCTTTATGAAACCCTCGGCGGCAAATTCAACCGCATCGCCATCATGGGCGGCTGGTATGGCGTGTTGGCCGCGATGTTCTTCGATGATCCGCGCTTCGACACTGCAGCCATCGACAGTTTTGACATCGATCCGAAGGTTGGTAACGTCGCGGAAGTGCTCAACGCTGCATGGAAGGATCGGTTTCGCGCGGTGACGGCTGATATGTATGCCCTGCCCTATGCCGAACTCGGCGCCGATCTCGTCATCAACACCAGTTGTGAGCACATCGCGGACCTGCCGGCCTGGCTCTCGCTGCTGCCAACGGGGACCCGGGTGCTGCTGCAGTCGAACAATTATTTCAGCGAACCGACGCATATCAACTGCGTCGAATCACTGGACGCCTTCGTCGACCAGGCGAAACTTGCAGAGGTCGCGTTTGCCGGTTCTCTGCCGATGAAGAAATATACGCGGTTCATGCTGATCGGGGCGGTTTAGGCTTTCGTGACGGCGGCTGGCCGGCTTGAAATCACGCGGCAATCCGCCGGGCCGCCGCCAATTGCCGCAAAATCTCCGCCGTTCGCCGCGCGCCCTCCAAATCCAGGCCGTGGCCGGACGGACGTGGCCCGGCCAACGCATTTTCGATGGCTGATGTCATCGTCTCCGCCGATAGCGCCGCTTCGGTCAGCACCGTCGCCAGCCCGAGCTTTTCCAGGCGCTCCGCACGCACCGTCTGCTCCGTTTCGCCGCCGGCGACGAAGGGGATGAGCAGGCCGTGGCATCCGGCGCGAAGGATATCGCAGACCGTGTTGTAGCCGGCCTGCGACACCGACAGCCGCGCAGCGGTGAGCAGGCTGGGAAAATCCTGGCGGAAGCGGAAAATACGAACATTGGCTGCGGCGTCGGCCGTGATGGCATCGAAATCGGCCTGCGGCAGATTGGGACCAGTGATGACGCACCAGGAGAGATCCGGCGGCAACGCACTGATGGCGGCGAGAGCCGCACGGATAAGCCCGTTGCCGACGGCACCGCCACCGGCAGAAACGACGATGTCGAAGACTTCCGTGCCTGGTGCGGGCGGTGGCGCAGCGACAAGACCGGTATAGATGACCTTTCCGGCAATTTCATCCGCCAGCCGGAATGTATCCTCCAGGCGGGCGAAATTCGGGTCGCCGTGGACAAGCACATAGTCGAAATAGCGCGACACAAGTGCCACGCTCTCCTCGTCGCGGCCCGGCTTGGTGCGTTCCTGCAGGATGTCGCGCAGCGAGGTCAGCACAAGCGGCCTTTCCGGCATGGCGGAAATTTCTTCGAGCAGCGGGATCAGTTCGAAACGCACCTGGCGACGGCCGAAAGGAAAGGCTTCGATGATGACGATATCGGGTTTTGCCGCATGGAATGCGGCGATGAGCTCGGCCCGCCGCGCCTCCATGAAAGCCTCATCCACCGGTTTGCCGGAACTGTCGGTAAGACCTGAAAAACCGGCATCGCCGGAGACGATCGCCGGCAGGGTGACATGGGTCACTTCCGGCCCGGGAAAGCCCGCGACCGGGGCTCCACCGGTCACGACGGTGACCTCGTAGCCATCGGCAGCCAAGGCGCGGGCAATCCGGCTGGCGCGGGCCAGATGGCCTATGCCGAGCAGGTGCTGGACATAGAAGAAGACGCGGAGTTTTCGGGTATTGGTCATCAACTCTTCTGCCATTCCATTTCGAACAGCGATTTCAGCTGGCCGATGCTGGCGTGGAAATCGAAATCGGAGCGGACCCGCCTCTCTGCCGCCTGCCCCAGGCGATGGCGGTAGCTTGCGTCGCGGATCGCGGTCTCCAGCGCCTTGGCCAGCGCCTCGGGATTTTCCGGCGGGACCATGAGGCCATTTTCGCCGTCGACCAAAAGCTCAGGCACGCCGGAAATATTGGTCGAGATCGACATCAGCCCCTGGCTCGACGCTTCGACAAGCACGTTCGGCAGGCCATCACGGTCGCCGTCCTCGGTGATGCGGCAGGCGAGCGCGAAAATATCGGCTAGGCGATAGCCCGCCAGCACATCCTTCTGGTCGAGCGCGCCGCGCCAGTCGATCCTGTCCTCGATGCCGAGTTCGGCAGCCAGGGCCTTCAGCCGTTTGATGTGTTCACCGTCGCCGATATGCTCGAAGCGCCAATGCAGATCGGCCGGCAGGCGGCCAAGCGCCTTCAACAGAACGTCATAGCCCTTCTTCTCGACGGCACGTCCGACGGACAGGATGCGGACAGGATCGTCGCTGCTGCTGCCGTCCCGCAACGATCGGCCACCGTCGAATGGGCCGAAACGGGCGAGATCGAGACCATGATAGCTCAGATGCACATGCGAGCGTTGGCCAGCGAGGCGATTGAGATGCTCGAAGCCGGAACAGGTGCAGGTCACTGTCCAGCGAGTTCTGGAGAGCTTGCCTTCCAGCTCCCAGGCGGGCGAAGTCCAGATATCCTTGGCATGGGCCGAGCATGTCCAGGGGATGCCGGTGATCACGCTCGCATAGGCAGCCACCGAGGCCGGCGTATGGATGAAATGCGCATGCAGCCAGGCGCCGCCCTCGGGCCATTCGGCGGCAAGCACGGCTGCCTGGCCGAAGCGGCGGATGCGGTTGCGGGTCCGATCGCGCCATAAATCGCCCGCAAAGGCCGGCAGGGCACGCCAGAAGCCAGGCTTCAGCAGGCATTTGACAAGTGCCGAGAGCACCCTGCCCGGCTCTTCGTGCAGATATTCGGGCAGGTAGCGGACCGGGGCTTTGATCTCGTCATGCACCGGGTGGCGTTTTTTGTCGGTCGGGCGGCGGAGCGCAACGAGCTCCAATTCGAAACCAGCCCGCTCAAGACCCAGGAGTTCCTGGGCGATGAACGTCTCCGACAGGCGCGGATAACCCTTGAGCACCACGACGATCTTGCGACTGGCCATTGTCCAAATCACCCCTTGACGACGGACAGGAAGCCCGGCTCGCGCCGCTCCAGCAGCCGGCCGACGATCTGCGAAATATGCGGCAAGCCTTCGAGCCGGATCGCTTCCGGAGCACTCTGCGACGGAGCGGGCCGCTCAAGCAGCGCCTTCAGTGCGGCCGACATGCGTTGGGGATCCTCGGCCTCATCCGGCAACAGCATGTCGATCAGCCCGAGTTCGAGGGCGCGCTGGGCGCGGATCAACTGTTCCTCGCGTGGCTGCACGCGCGGCACGATCAGTGCCGGCTTGTCGAAGGAAAGGATTTCGCAATAGGTGTTGTAGCCGCCCATGGCGACGACGGCCTTGGCGCCGGCAACGAGTTCCTCCATGCGGTTATCAAATTCGATCACTTCCAGGCTGGGAATCTGTTCGGCGCGGCGCATCAGCTTGCGGCGCTTCTTCATCGGCATATACGGGCCGAGCACAACCAGCGCCTTATGCTGCAGCGACGAATCGTGCTGGTAGGCGCGCATGACGTCGTTGACAAGATCGGCGCCGTCGCCGCCGCCACCGGTGGTGACGAGGATATAGTCCTCCTTGGGGCGATGATCCGTGAGGGCTTCGCTCGGCACGGAACGCTGCAGGAAGCCGACGAAGTTCATCTTGTTGCGCACCGGCTCCGGCACTTCAAGGCCGATAAGCGGATCGTAGAAATCCGGCGGTCCGTAGACCCAGACATTGTCGTAATACTGGCTGATCTTCGGCATGACGCTCTTGCGCTGCCATTCGGCGTCGAGCAGATGCGGCGAATCCATGACCTCGCGCAGGCCAAGGATCAAAGTCGTGCCACGTGTTTTCAAATAGGTGAGCGTTTCTTCGACTTCGCCGTTGAGCCCCATGGGCTCCTTGTCGACGATGAAAATGTCGGGCTCGAACGTCTCAGCGGTGTGGCGGATGATCGAACGGCGCATCTTCAGCGTGTCGTCGAGCGGACGGTGCCGCTCCATCGATTCATATTCGCCGTTGCGCAGCTTAATCACCGACGGGATCTTCACGAAGTCGACGCGGGCGCGGTAGTCGAAAGCGCCGGCAATGGTGGCGCCGGAAATGATCAGCACGCTCAGCCCGCGAAAATCCTCGACCAGCGAATGGGCAATGGTGCGGCATCGGCGCAGGTGGCCAAGGCCGAACGTATCATGGCTGTACATGAGGATACGGGCATCTTCAAAACGACGCATCATTACGCGCACCTCACAGCGGAATGCAGGCTTCGGAATTGATTGTGACGTCTCTTCTGCATGTCACTCACCTGTTCACTTGTAGGGATCGGCGGCATCGCGGAGGCCGTCGCCGAGGAAGTTGAAGGCCAGGATGACCAGGATGACTGGAATGATCGGGAACAGCAGCCAGGGATAAAAAGCGATGACACTGACGCTACGCGCCTCGGTCAGCAGGATGCCCCAGCTGGTGATCGGCGGCCTAAGGCCTAACCCAAGGAAGCTCAATGCGGTTTCGCCGAGGATCATGCCGGGAACCGTCATCGTCGCCGAGGCGATCAGATGCGACATGAAGCCGGGAATCAGGTGCCGGCCGATGATGCGCGGCGCCTTTGCGCCCATCAGCTGCGCGGCGAGCACATAGTCCTCCTCGCGCAACGCCAGCAGCTTCGAGCGCACGGCGCGGGCCAGCCCCGTCCAGTCCAGGAGGCCCAGGATGGCTGTTATTCCGAGATAGATCAGCATCGGGCTCCATGTGACCGGCATGATCGCCGCCAGCGCCATCCAGAGCGGGATGCTGGGGATCGACTGCAGCACTTCGATAATGCGTTGTACGATCAAATCGAAGACGCCACCGTGATAGCCGGCCAATCCGCCGATCACAATGCCGAGAGAAAAGCTGATCAGAATACCGATAATGCCGATGGTCAGCGAAATGCGGGCGCCGTAAAGGATACGCGACAGCACGTCACGGCCCAGCCGGTCGCTGCCGAGCAGGAAAAGCTGGCCACCCTTGGTCGGACAAACGAGATGGAAATCACCCTCGACAAGACCCCAGAACCTGTATTTGTCGCCATGGCAGAAGAAGCGCAGCGGCTGGACCTCGGCTGTATCGGCATAGACCCGCCGGAGATTGTCCATGTCCAGCGTCATTTTGCGGCCGTAGACGTAGGGGCCGACAAACACGCCCTTGTCGAAGAAATGCACCCGCTGCGGCGGCGCATAGATGAAATCGACGTTGCGGGTATGCAGATTGTAGGGTGCAAGCAATTCGACGATGACGATCATCGTGTAAAGCAGCGCCAGGAAGATGCCGGAGACAACCGCCAGCTTGTGCGATTTGAATTTCCACCAGGTAAGCTTCAGCTGCGAGGCGCGATAGATACGATTCTGCTCGTCCGTCATCACCTCGACCGAATGCGGGTCGAAAGGTGCGGTGGAGACATAGTGCGGGAGAGGAGCGCCCGAAGCCGGCAAGGATGAACTCATTTGGTGCTCCCGCCCTGCAGCCGGATACGCGGATCCAGGAGCGCCAGCGCAATATCGGAAATCAGAACGCCGATCACCGTCAGGAAGGCCAGGAACATCAGGAATGAGCCGGCCAGGTACATGTCCTGGCTCTGCAGAGCCTTGATCAACATGGGACCGGTCGTCTCAAGCGAGAGCACGATTGCGGTGATTTCGGCGCCGGAGATGATCGCCGGGAGGATGGAGCCGATATCGGAGATGAAGAAATTCAACGACATGCGCAGCGGATATTTGACCAGGGTCTTGAAAGGATGCAGGCCTTTGGCGCGAGCGGTGACGACATATTGCTTCTGCAGTTCGTCGAGCAGGTTGGCGCGCAGGCGGCGGATCATGCTGGCGGTGCCGCCGGTGCCGACGATCAGCACCGGAATCCAGAGATGGGCGAGGATCGATTTCGCTTTGTCCCAACTCATCGGCTCGGCCAGATATTTCTGGTCCATGAGATGGCCGATCGAGGTGCCGAACCAGATATTGGCGAAATACATGAGGATCAACGCAAACATGAAATTTGGAATGGCGATGCCGAGCAGGCCCATGAAGGTCAACCCATAGTCTGTCCAGCTATATTGGTGCGTCGCCGAATAGATGCCGATCGGAAAGGCCAGCAGCCAGGTGAAGATGATAGTGAAGAAGGACACCATCACGGTGAGCCACAGCCGATCGCCGACCACCTTGCTGACGGGGAGCTGATATTCGAAGGAATAGCCGAAATCGCCATGCAGCATGCCGGCGACCCAGTAGAAATAACGCACGACCTCGGGCTTGTCGAAGCCGTATTCGGCCTTGAGGTCGTTGATCTCCTGCATGTCGACGGTTTCGCCCTGGGCCTGCAGGTCGGCGACATAGCTTTCGAAATAATCGCCAGGCGGCAATTCGATGATGGTGAAGACCAGCGCCGAAATGATGACAAGCGTCGGGATCATCACCAGGATGCGCCAGAGGATATATCTAAGCACGTGCGTCCCCCTCGCCGTACCAGAATGCATCAGGCATGTAGACACCCAGATAACAGGTCGGATCGAAGCCGAACAAGGCCTGGTCCGGAACGTTGCGCAGCCGCGACGACCGGAGGATCGGCTGGTGCGTGGCGTTGACGATACCGATCGAAAACACCTGCTGCGTGTAGATTTCGAGCATTTTCGACCAGATCGGCTCGCGCTCGGCCTTGTCATGGGTATGCCGCCAGGCCTGGAGCAGATCCACCAGTTGCTGCGCTTCCGGAAGCTCCGGAGCCACGCCCTTCATACCGTTGGACATGTAATGCATGCCCCAGACAGGCCATTGCAGCTGATCGTCGGCGGTCGGCGCGAGCTCGCCCGGATTCATGTCCGCAGTCGGTACGCCATTGTCCAGCCCCGACCACATGGTCATCATGATCGTGCCGCCCATCGCCCGGCTGCGGAAAATGTCGCGCTGCGACGTGCGGATGAAGAGCTTTATGCCGACCTGCAGCCAATGATCGGTGATCAGCTCCAGCACATCGGTTTCCAGCGTGCTCTCGCCTGCGGTCTCGACGACGATCTGCAGGATGCGACCATCGGATAGCAAGCGGATACCGTCATCGTCGCGCTTGTCGAGGCCGAGTTCATCGAGCAGCTTGTTTGCCTGCGCCGGATCGTGGGCAGCCCAGGCCTTGCTGTATTCCGGCTTGTAGAGCGGGCTCTCGGGCAGGATGGAGTCGGCACTGTCCTTGACCAGACCGTAGAACACCGCCTTGTTGATCTCCGTGCGGTCGATGGCAAGCGACAGCGCTCGACGGAAGCGGACATCGCGCAGCAGCGTACGCCAGGCCGGATCACCAAAGTTCAGGTTCGGCAGCAGGTTGACGCGCGAGCCTTGCGTCTTCTTCCATAGCGAGACCTTGACCGGAAAGCGCTTCTCGGCGTCCTTGAGGAAGGCGTAATCGCTAAAATCGATGCCGGTGTATTGCAAATCGCTCTCGCCGGCGCCGGTCTTGGCACTGATGATCTCCGACGAGGACGTGTTCAGAATGACCTCATCGACATAGGGCAATTGCAGGCCGTTCTCGTCGACGCGGTGGAAATAGGGATTGCGCACGAAGACGAATTGTTCCGCCGGCGGCGCGGTGGTGTTGCGCCAGGGATCGAGCGTCGGCAGATCCGGATTTTCGGGCCGATAGCTGCGCGACATTTTCACATGCAGCTCCGTCCATTTGCGGGCGCTGTATTCCTTCATCAGCGCCGAGAGGCGGAAAGGGTCCTGGTAGCTCTTGTGGAACTGCTTGAGATAGGCCGCCGGCATGACGATGGCGAGCGGCTGGGGTGCGGCCAGCCGTGGCAGGAAATCCGGATTGGGCGCATCCCAGCTATAGCGGACGGTGTAGGTGCTGATCACCTCGAAGCGCGGCGGCTTCTGGTCCACGAGCAGCTCGCGCGGCAGACCACCCTTGCGAATCTCCTTGTTGAGAATGACGTCCTGCCAGCAGTAGCGGAAATCCTCGGCGGTCAGATAGCTGCCGTCCGACCAGCGGTGGCCTGGGCGAATGTGGAAGGTAAAAATGCGGTCCTCGACCGTTTCGAAGCTTTCGAGAATGTCCGCATGCAGGTTAAGCTTTTCATCGAAGCCGACGAGCCTGGCATAGCCGCTGATCGTCATCAGGCGGATATCCTTCTGGCCGCCGATAATCGTGCGGATCGAGCCGCCATACTGGCCCGGTTTACGTCCAAGCGAGGCCAGGTCGATAATGCGCGGAACCTGCGGCAGGCGTTTATCGAGCGGTGGCAGGCGCCCGCCTGCAATGTCGTCTTTGAAGTAGTCCGGCTCGCGCAGCGCTGCCCGGGCCAATCCGGGCACAAATGTCGAGGCGAGCATGCCGAGCACGGTACGGCGCTTGATCACGACTGCAGCTCCCGCATATCCACCGCCTTGCGGGCAAGCACCAGATGGCCGTCACCGAGATCGGCCGGGGCCAGTACGTCCTCCTCCCCGTCCTCGTCGCGGAATGCCGGGCTCCAGGCACGCTTGTCGGCTGCGCCCTTGGTGTTGAGTATCGAGAAATCGAGCGGCCGGTCCAGATCCGGAAATGGGACGGCGGCGAGCAGTGCCTTGGTATAGGGATGGACCGGCGACTGCATCAGCGCGTGGCGCGGCGCGATCTCGACAATCCGGCCGGCACACATGACGGCAATACGGTCGGCCATATAGTCGACCACGGCGAGATTGTGGGAAATGAAGAGATAGGTGAGACCGAGTTCCGACTGCAAGTCCTTGAGCAGGTTGAGAATCTGCGCCTGGACCGACACATCGAGCGCCGACACCGGCTCATCGAGCAGCATCAGTTCCGGCCCGAGCGCGAGCGCGCGGGCGATGCCGATGCGCTGCCGCTGACCACCGGAGAGACCATGCGGATAGCGGTTGAGATAACGATCGCCGAGCCCCACGGCCTGGATCAGCGCCGAGACCTTCGCCCTGCGCGACCTGGCATCGCCGCGGCCGTGGATTTCCAGCGGTTCGGCAACGATGTTCTGGATCGTCATGCGTGGCGACAGCGACGAAACCGGGTCCTGGAAGACCATCTGGACCTTTGCCCGCAGCATGTCGAGCTCGCGGCCTTCCGCTGACAGGAGGTCGATCGTGCCATCGGTGCCATGGAACTTGACGGAGCCGGAATCCGGCTTGAAGGCGCGCATCAGGATCTTGCTGAGCGTGGTCTTGCCGCAACCGCTCTCGCCAACCAGACCGAGACATTCGCCACGCCGGACGTCGAAGCTGACATGGTTGACAGCCCTCACCGGCGGCCCGCTGTCCTTCTTGAACCAACTCGATTTGCGGATCTTGAAGGCCTTGACGATGTCGCGGACCTCCAGCAGCACGTCCGTATCGGTGCGCGGCTTGATGCGCTGCTTTTCCAGCAGCGTGCCGACATTGACGGGAACGTCGCGCAATGCCTTCAGCCGCTCTCCCGGCTGCATGTCGAAATGCGGCACGGCCTTCATCAAGCCCTTGAGATAGGGATGTTCGGGTTTGCGGAAGATGTCGCTGACTGTGCCGGCTTCCATGATCTCGCCGTGGTAGATGACCACGACCTCGTCGGCGACATTGGCGACGACGCCGAGATCGTGCGTGATCAGCAGCATCGCCATGTTGAGCTGGCCCTGCAGGTCGCGAAGCAATCGCAGGATTTGCGCCTGGATCGTGACGTCGAGCGCCGTGGTCGGCTCGTCGGCGATCAGCAGCGCCGGCCGGCAGATCAGCGCCATGGCGATCATGGCGCGCTGACGCATGCCGCCCGAAAGCTCGAACGGATACATGTCGAAGCCGCGCGACGGCTTGGGAAAGCCGACCATGGCCAGCATCTCTTCGGTGCGGGCGCGCCGCTCGGCCTTGTCATAGTTGGCATGGATCGCCAGCACTTCGGAAATCTGGTTGCCTATCGTGTGCAGCGGCGACAGCGAGGTCATCGGCTCCTGGAAGATCATGCCCATGCGGCTGCCGCGCAGAGCCCGGATTTCCGGCCCGTCGCGCTTCAGTTGGAGCAGGTCGACTGGACCTTCTTTCGAAGTGACATCGTTGAACAGGATCCGGCCATTGGCGGTCGCAATCCGCGGCAGGATGCCCATCACGGCCTGGCTGATCACCGACTTGCCGGAACCGGACTCGCCCACAAGCGCCGTGACTTTGCCAGGCAGCACGCGCAGGTCCGCCCGCTTGACGGCCTGGATCTGGCCACCGAGCAGCGAAAAAGCGATGCTGAGGTTCTCGATCCTCAACAGATCCGTTTCCGGAATGGCGCCCAAAGGCTTCCCCTGTTTTTTCATTTTTGACGTCCCGGCTAAACGCTAGCGCACGCGCGGCAGCCTGTCCACGCCCCAGGCGTCTAACTTTGAAGGATCACGCCAAAATGACACTGGTCAGGGAATATGGAAGTCCGATCAATCCGATGTGTCGACCAATGCACAGGCCGCCGCATCGCCCAGCACGTCGCGACAGTCGGCGCTGCGACGGAAATCGTCATAGTAGAGCGACCATTCCGTCGTTCCCGCGGCACGGTAGGGGCCGAACTTGAAATACTGGTTGGGGCCAAGCGGCGGGTCATCGTGGCCGATATGCCCCTTGATCGTCTTCACCCATTTGCCGTTGGCGAAGATTTCGACGCGACCGTCGCCATGCGGACCTGGCTTGGTCATGATGGCGAAATCGATCCAGCCGGAAGCCGGGCTCGGCAGCGGATTACCACGATCGATAACGGAGATCTTGTCGGTGCAAGCACTGAAGAGGGCACCGTCTTCCGGCACCCAATTGTCATCCGCGGCGACGAGCGCCCGCATCTGGTTGGTATCCGGCCGCATCCAGACGGGTGTCAGCCCTGCCCCGCATTGGGCCGGCGTCCCTTTCTGACCGGCGGCGACCGGTGCGTGGAAATTGGTCTCGATGGTGACGAAGAGCTTGCCGTTCTTCATCCGCAAAGCAAGGTACGGGCTGAAATCGCCGGGCGCGCCGGGATCGATCTCGCGCTTCCACTGGGCGATCAGGTAGCGGTGGTCGTCCTGGGGGATCGGATCGGCGAATTTGACGGCAAATCCATACCAGACGGCCTTGTCATAAGGGACGCGCAGGGAAGGCTTTTCCCAGATTTCCGCCCGCTCGCTGCAGCCGTCCGGAGTGACGCCGCAATGCGGCCGGATGGTCAGCTTCAGCGCACCCTTGCCGGAAAAGGCGACATCCTTCTGAAATTCGACGGTACCGGCGCGCTGCTCGCTCGTTTCCTTATAGTAAAGACCACCGTCAGGCGAGAAATCCGCGCCTTCAAAGCCGTCATAGAGCTTGGTATCCCAGGAATCGGCAAGGGCCGGCTCGGCTGGCAACATGGCGACAAGAAGTGCTGCCGCGGCAAACTCACGCGTCATTGCAGCATATTCCCACCGGCCTTCTCAGTATTCTGCTCGCGGGAATTGCGGTAAAGAAGCATGACATGCTCCGCCTCGGAGCGGACATCGAGACCGTCGCTTTCCGCCGCCTCGACACTGGTCATGGTCATATTGCTCTCACCCGGAATCAGCACGGTCACCTTCTCCTCGACGCCACGCAGCTTCTTTTCCCCTAGCGTGACCCAATCGCCGCCGCAATAGGTGGCAAAGGCCTGGCTGGCAATGACCGGGTGGTTGAAGGTCTTGGTCAGTCCCTGCAGGCGCGCCACTTCGTTGACGGCGCCGCCAAAGGCGGAGAAGGTAAGGCGGTCCTTGAGCCCGACATTGCCGAACATGACATTGCCGACATGCAGGCCGATGCCGAAGCGGATTTCGCCGAGCGCGTTGCGGGTGCGTGCCTCGTTCATCTCGGCGATCCGTGCCGAGGCCTGGCGCACGGCCGCCATGGCCGCGCGGGTGGCGACTTGCGAGGGCTCACGGTGCCGGCCGCAGGGATAGACGGCGAGGAAGCCGTCGCCCATGAAGCTCAGGATCTCGCCGCCATTGCGGTTGAAGGGTGCCGCAATCGCGTCGAAGAACTCGTTGAGCGTGTCGATATAGATCTGCCGTCCCGACTTCTCGGCCAGCATGGTCGATTGGCGCATGTCGGCCATGACCAGTGCGGCGCGGATCGTCTCGCCGTCGCCGCGACGTACCTGGCCCGAGAGCACGCGTTTTCCCGCATTGCCGCCGAGATAGGTGGTGACCATGTTGTCTGCCAGTTTCGACAGCACGGCCATCTTGGCCGCGACGGCAAGATCGTTCTGTATCTTCAGCAGCGCGCCGATCACATCGTCGTTGAAGCCGCCGAGCGCATCTGTCGACCACGAGCCGATCATGCCGCGGGTCGTGCCTTCGCCGAAGGATTCGACAAAGGCGAGATAATCGGTCGCACCCATCTCCTTGAGGTCGTCGAAAATGCTGAATTCCGACGGCGTCAGCACATCGATGCGGCGCCGCAGATGCTGGAGATTGTGGCTGAGCAGATAGAAATACGGGCTTTTGAGGAACCGGCTGGTGTTTTCCTCGCTGGAATTGGCACGGAACCCTTCGACGCTGACGCCTTGGCCGCGAATCCAGGTGAATCCCAGCGCATCATAGAGCGGATGCAGCATCGAGAAGCTCAGGTGGACGCGAATCAGCGGAATGCCGGATGCCGCCAAGCGTTCGCAGAGGCCCTGAACCAGGGTCTCCAGACTTTCGCCCTTGAGGGCAGATTGCTGAAGCCAGGTCGACACACGGTCGATCAGCGTTTCCGAGACATTGATCCGGGGAAGTAACATCTATTCTCTGGTCTTTCTGATAACCGGCCACTTCAGATGCGACGCGACCGGACACCGCCTCTCCGCGCATATTTTGCGTCGAACCAGCTACAATATAGTACGAGTTTGCTGCAGCGCCAGATTTGCAAATGTAAAGTTTCTCAAAGCTTCATATTGACGGAATGAATGCCAGCCTGACATCAAGGCGGCAATTCCGCCCGAACTCCGAAGGCCAAGCCATTGACAGCCGATCCCGCCCACAAGACCCTTCTCGACAGCATTTCCGCCCGCACGGCACGCGCCGGCGTCATCGGCCTCGGCTATGTCGGCCTGCCGCTGGCGATCGCCATCGCACGCGCCGGCTTCAAGGTTACCGGTTTCGACATCGATCCCGGCAAGATCGTCAGGATCGAGGCCGGCCAGTCCTATATCGAGGCGGTGTCCGACGCTGCGCTGATGCGGGAGACCGAGGGCGGACGGTTCACCGCCACGACGGATTTCGCCCAGCTTGGTGCCTGCGACATCATCGTCATCTGCGTGCCGACGCCGCTGACCCGGCATCGCGATCCGGACCTCAGCTTCGTCGTCAAGACTAGCGAATCGATCGGCGCGGCATTGCGACGCGGCCAGCTCGTCGTGCTGGAATCGACCACCTATCCCGGCACGACCGACGACGTGGTGCGGCCGATCCTCGAACGGACCGGACTGAAATGCGGCACGGATTTCTTCCTCGGCTTTTCGCCGGAGCGGGAAGATCCGGGCAACCGCGATTTCGAGACATCGAGCATTCCGAAGATCGTCGCCGGCGATGGGCCGGAGGCGTCGGCGCTGATGACGGCGTTCTACTCGGCTGTCGTCAAGACTGTAGTGCCGGTTTCCTCGACGGCGACGGCGGAAGCTGTGAAGCTGACGGAAAACATTTTTCGCGCCGTCAATATCGCGCTCGTCAACGAACTCAAGGTCGTCTACGAGGCGATGGGCATCGACATCTGGGAAGTGGTCGACGCTGCCAAGACCAAGCCGTTCGGCTATATGCCCTTCTATCCAGGACCGGGTCTCGGCGGCCATTGCATCCCGATCGATCCGTTCTACCTCACCTGGAAATCGCGCGAATACGAGCTACCAACCCGGTTTATCGAACTGGCCGGCGAGATCAATTCGGCTATGCCGCGACATGTGGTCGACCGACTTGCCGAAGCGCTGGACGTCCGGTCCGGCAAGGCACTCAGCCGATCGAAAGTGCTGGTGATCGGGCTCGCCTACAAGAAGAATGTCCCGGATATCCGCGAGAGCCCATCGCTGAAACTGATCGAACTCATCGAAGCGCGCGGCGGCTCTGCCGCCTATCATGATCCGCATGTCGCGATGGTGCCGCCGACACGGGAGTATAGCCATCTGGCCGGCCGGGCATCCGTGCCGCTGATGGAAGAAACCGTCCGCGGTTTCGATGCTGTATTGATCTCTACGGACCACGATGCGGTCGATTATGCGGCACTTGGCCGATGGTCGGCGCTGGTCGTGGACACCCGCAATGCCTTCGGCCGGCGCGGCATCCAGGGCGCTGTCGTCAAGGCTTGACGGTCACGACGTGATGGCAGCGACCTTTGGCGCCGCCTTGCCCTTGATATGGGTCGCGGCCAAGGCGTAGCCACCGGCGGCGCCGTCGATGAAATGCATGTGGTCGCGCCGCATCGGCGTCAGCACGAAACAGGTCATCAGCGCCGCATCTTGGCTGTGCAATCCGTAACGGCAGATACCCGCTTTGGCGGCTTCGGCGAGCCGCGCCTCGATCTTGGCATAGTTTTCGCGATTGACGTCGACCGTCATCTTGAGGCCGTCGTCGAACTTGCGGAAATCGCTGTTGGCGGCGACATCGCGCTTGTAGCGCTTGGGCTCGAAATCGCCGAGCTTGATGTTGAAGCGGTCGAGGAACTGGCCGAGATAATATTGGGAAAGGATCCAGGCCTTCTGCTTGAAGCGCCGGTCTCTCGGCGATGAAGCACGCGCCTCCCAGTCAAGTGCCTTGGTTGTCAGTTTTGCCTGTGGCGGGCCGTCCTGGGGAATTGGATGGCCGCCGCGATCCTGCATGGCGACGATCGTGACGAGATCGGCGATCAATGCAGAAAAGGCTGCCTGATCGCTCTTCTCGCCAGGTACGGCAATGATCGAGACGATCTCTCCGTGTCTTGACGGGATCGGCGCCCAGCGGCAGGAGAGGCCTGTCAGGTCCGGCCGGGCGCCTGGCGGTGCAGGCTCGACCAGATAGCGGCCCTGCTTCATCTGCGATTCCGCCCAGGCCGCCCCACCGCCAGCGAACATGGCGAAGGCGGCGAATTCGCTGACTCTGAGGCGCGCGACCATGATATCGAAGCCGGCGGCGCGGATATCCCTCAGCGGCACGATCGCCGCACGCATTCCCAGGCCCATTTCCTCGGTCACCCAAGTGCGCACGGCGGCAACTTCGGCCCGCGCCTTGTCGATGCCAGCTGGCGGGATCGCCACCAGCGCGCCGTCGCCGCCGAAGACAAAGGGTAGGTCTGCATGGTCGAGAGCGTTGAGCACAGCGGAAATGATGCTGGCGCCGGACATGTTGACCTGCTTGTAATTGCCGGCAGCGATCGCACCCGTCGAGTTGACGATATCGCCGGTCACCAGCGCCCAGTCATCCGGCAAAGGGCGATAGTTGGCAGTGTCCGTCACCCCTTCGAAGGCGGTGAAGTCCGGGACGTCGGCGAAGAATGTGTTGGTGCTCGCATCGGCCATGCAGTGCTTTTACCACATTGCGGCGGACGATGCGATGACGCTGCAAAGCGCCGCGCAAATATTCAGCTTAGGGCAGCAACAGCACGTCGAGCTGTTGATCGCCGATAGGGATATCCCGCACCTTGCACGGCGTCGGCACATCCTCGAAGAACGTAATGCAATCCTCGTAGAATTCCGCCAGTTGCGCAACGAAGGCGGCCGCTTGTTCTGCACCGTAAAATTCCGGTGAGAATTCCGTATAGATCGGGACCCGCAGGGCGAGCAGCTCGCGCATGCCGCGGATGGCGACGGGCTCGTAACCTTCGATATCCATCCAGACGAGACCGATTTCCTTGGCAGAAACGCCTTCTTCTGCGAGAATCTGCCACACCGGTTTGACCGGAACGCTGATCTTCTGGTGATCCGGGCTGGGCCTGATGGCGCTGCGGCCATGATTGGTCGGGTGGAGGTAAAAATCGATCTCGCCAGCCGCTTCGCCAGCCGCACAGGCAACGGCAGTCACCTTATCCGAAAAGCCGTTCTGGGCGATGTTGGTCAGCAGCAGCGGAAAATTGCGCGGATCGGGTTCGACGGTCAGGATGCGATCGAAGGCGCCCGTCAGGCCGAAATAGACCGTATGGGTGCCGATATTGCCGCCGAGTTCGAGCAGCACCTTGCCCTCCATCGGCATGCCTCGCGCCCGCATCAGGTCGACCAGGCGCTCGGCATGGTCGCGGTCGAAATGGCCTTTGACGAAGACGCTGCGGCCAATGTAGTCGGCAGGCGAGAAGGTGATGACATGGTCGCCGAGGTCGACGGTCATCGTCCGGACGTGATCGCCGATATTGCGGATCAGCCAGTTGCGGCCGGCGCGGGTTTCGAGAAACCGACGGGCAGGCCGGCTGCGGAAGATACGGGGAGCGCGGGTCACTCTGCCACCTCGGAATGTCGACAGTTTTGCCTTCTGGCAGAGCGGGGACAGCCTGTCCAGCGCGGGTCGACTTCCGCGCCTGGCCTGTGTAATCAAAAGCTCACCGCAGCAGCAGAAAGAATCATGCGCTCATGAGCCGCCTCGACAGTTTCATCCGCCGCCTTTCGGCCCAGCGCGATATCCTCAACGCCATCCGTGACGAAGTGGCGGCCAGCGAGGGGCCGATCCTGGAATTCGGCCTCGGCAACGGTCGCACCTATGATCATCTGCGCGAATTGTTCGGCGGACATCGGATCGTCGCCTTCGATCGCGAGGCCCGTTCCTTTGCCGCCTCGACGCCAGAGATGAACAATCTCGTGCTTGGCGAGATCAGGGAAACCTCGGCCGCCTATCTCGGTACAGGCGCCGCGCTGGCGCATGCCGATATCGGCACCGGTCACGACGATCTCGATGCGATCACGCTCACCTGGCTGCCGCAGGTGATGGCGGGCGTCACCCGCTCGGGTGGGTTTGCAGTCAGCGGCCTGCCGCTCGACCATCCGGATCTGATCGCCCTTCCCGTGCCCTCGACCGTGCCGGTCGATCGCTATTTTCTCTATCGCCGCCGTTGAACATAAGGCGAAAATGAAACGGGCTTAGCCGGTCTCCCAAGCCAAGCCCGCCCCGTCCCCGTCCTAAACTTCATTGCATGTCGTCCGACAGTGGTTCCCGGCTTCGGGACAAACACATGCAGAAAACAAGTCCTCAGGCCGCGTGAACCATGGCATCCTTCGGGATTTCGACGTCGATTTCGAGCATCGAGACATTGGTGTCGCGGTCAAGCTTGACTTGCACCTTGTCGGTGTCGATCTGCACATGCTTGGCGATCACTGCCAGGATTTCCTCGCGCAGCAGCGCCACCAGGTCGGACTGGCCGGCCGACGAGCGCTCATGGGCAAGAAGCACCTGCAGCCGCTCGCGCGCCATGGGCGCAGACCGCTGCCGAGTGAAGATATTCAGTATGTTCATGCAGCCCTCCGACCAAAAATCTTGCCGAACAGCCCCTTCTTTTCGCCGGGAATGACGATCGGGATGTTTTCGCCGGATAGGCGGCGTGCGGCATCAAAATAGGCAAGCGCAGGTGCGCAGCGGCCATCGGCCAAGGTCACTGGCGCGCCGAGATTGGAAGCGCGCAGCACATCGGTGCTTTCCGGCACGATGCCGATCAAGGGGATCGACAGGATCTCCAGCACGTCATCGACCTTCAACATATCGCCACGCTCGGCGCGAATCGGATCGTAGCGTGTGAGGAGCAGGTATTTCTCTACCCGCTCGCCCTGCTCGGCCTTCAGCGTCTTGGCGTCGAGCAGGCCGATGATGCGATCGGAGTCGCGCACGGACGAGACTTCCGGGTTGGTCACGACTACGGCAAGATCGGCATGGCGCATGGCCAGCGTGGCACCGCGCTCGATGCCCGCCGGGCTGTCGCAAATGATCCAGTCGAAAAAGCGCTTGAGCTCGTTCATCACCCAATCGACGCCTTCCTGGGTGAGCGCGTCCTTGTCGCGGGTCTGCGACGCCGGCAGGAGGAAGAGCGTTTCCAGCCGCTTGTCGCGGATCAGCGCCTGCGGCAGCTTGGCATCACCCTGGATAACGTTGACCAGATCGTAGACGACCCGCCGCTCGGCACCCATGACAAGATCGAGATTGCGCAGGCCGACATCGAAATCGACGACGACGACTTTCTTTCCCCCTAGCGCCAGCGCTGCTCCCAGCGCCGCTGTGGTGGTCGTCTTGCCAACCCCGCCTTTGCCCGACGTCACTACGATGACTTGCCCCATCGATCGCTCTCCTTCGTTTGAATTCATTTCAAGTCAGTTTCTGCGCGCGAATCGCGTCGCCATCGAGCCAGAGATGCACCGCCTGGCCAAGAAGATCCGGGGACATCTCGTCCGCGGTCGTGTAAATTCCGTCGATCGCCAGCAACTCGGCTTCGAGCTTGCGGCAGAAGATGCGCGCCGAGGCATTGCCGAGCGTGCCGGCAAGCGCGCGGCCCCGCAGGGTGCCATAGATATGCACCGAACCGCCGGCGATGATTTCCGCCCCCGATGCCACCGAACCGATCACGGTCACGTCGCCTTCCGGAAAGATCACCGACTGGCCGGACCGCACAGGCTCGCGGATCACCATGGATTGCGGCTGAGCCCGCTCGATCGGCGCGTCTATCCTGACCGCCGGAAGCTGCGCCACTTCGATTTCAGGCTTCGGCTGCTCGACTGCGGTCTCTGTGGCTGGCGCTGCATCCGCAGCTGGCTCGCTCGGCGTGATCTCGAAATCCGAAGCCGGCTTGCCGCCGCGCATCGCCGGCGGCATGCCCGGTCCGAGCCAGGACGGCCGCGCACCTTCGAGGCCCATGACACGGACATTGCGCTTCACAAGCTCGTCGATCAGCGCCTTCAGCTTCTTACGGTCGATATCAAGGTCCGTGACGTCGAGCACGACCGGACGCTCGAGAAAGAAGCCCGCAGAGCGCCTGGCGAGATCGTCGAGCTGCACCAGCCAATCCTCGAAGGGAAGTTCCGGCGACAGGACAACGGCCAGGAAGGAGCGACCCTTGATACGGATGGAGCGGGCGTCTGTAAGCACTTCGTCATCTCGGTTAATTTTGAGTAAACAAGCTAGTCCGGCGGTAGTTAAGAAAGTCTTAAGATTTGTTCCCTGCCCGAAGCTGGAGCGAAACATGCCGGAGGCGGAAAAAAATGATAGCCGGCTGTGCGGTTTCGCCGTCACTTTGGAAAACCCGAACTGCGCCTGCGTCCGTCTATGAGGTGGGGATGCGCTTATGACGCCGCTTTGGCGAATGATATCGGAGTGACGGTCGAAAGCAGCAGACAGACGATCAACGGCTGTCGATCGGTTCTTGCAATCCAAGTCGAGCGGTCTTTGCCGCTAACTGCGTTCACATTCAGAATGTCGCCCGACGCTGATCTGACCGCCTTGCAGGTTTTCCATCTTCCGAATCCACGACATAGACCAAGCCCGGCTCGACGATCCATTCGCCATGTTCAAGGGAGAAGACGTCGTAGCGACCGTTGACGTCGCGCAGCGCGATGCCGACAAAGCGATAGCGCAGCCCCTCCGCGTCGATGGCAATTTCTCGGATGGGCCGGTCGGAAAGGTAGCCGACAATGGCGCCCCGAAATTCCAGGCCCGCCAGAATGTAATATTCCACCGGAAAATTCCGGCTCACCTTATGCGCCGGATGAAATCCGATCGCTTTTGCTTTGCTTTGCATGAACATGGCATTTCCCGTTGGCTCGGCCTCGTTACACGCGGGTATTCCGTGCCTATTGGCGGATTCCTGTTCGCCTGCGGAAATTCGATGGCGAAAGCTGCTGCCGGTCATAAGGATTACGTCAAGGGATTGTTCCATCCCGGCGCTGACTGGAGACCTGCTAGTTCTTAACCACTGCGCAGGCGACGCCTTTCCTCAGGATGGCATCGCAGAGATCATTGGCCTCCTTTCGTGTTGCCCGGCCGATTCTCGCTGCATATTTCGGGCGCATGCCGATCGGACGCGGCCTTTGCACCACGATGAGCGCGCGCTCGCCGTTGAGCGGCTCCGGCAGCGTCGCGATCTTCTGCAGGAAGATACGGCCGGCAATGTTCGGATCGAAATTCGCCGACAGCTGAACGCCCCACGGCGCCCAATCCGCGGACTGGATAAGGACCGGCTCGCGCAGGCGCCGCTTCACCGCCAGTTGAATGCAGCCGTCGAGGAAGGTCAGCGCCGGATCGAGAGACGCTGCTGCGGTCTTCGGGGGATCGTCCCGCCAGGTCTCGACCGCATGCCCCGTGACGGCAAAGACATAGTCGCGTGTCTCGATCGGCAGCCGATTTTTGACGAGAAAATTGCTCAATCCATCTTCGCCGGCATTATAGGCGGCGGCGGCGAAGCCAAGATTGCCGAACCGGGTGCGCAGTTCGTTCAGGTAGCGGGACGAGGCATCCAGCGCCTGCACGACGTCAAAACTGTTGGCCAGGCCGCGCAGCCTCGCCGTCCCAGGCATGAATTGCGCAATCCCTTCCGCGCCCTTGGGACTGACAGCATCCGCCCGGAAAAGGCTCTCGCGCCAGATGAGGCGGGCGAAATATTCGGCAGGAAGATTCTGCTCGACGGCAAAGCGCTCGATGGCGCGACATACATCTTCATCATAGCTCGCGGAGCGGATGCAAATCTGCGGCATGCCTGGGGCGGCTGGGCGTTCGAAAAGGCACATCTTGTCCTTCTCGGCAATGACCGGGTCCGACGCCGCGGGTGGCGAAGACGCTACCTGCAACATGGAGATCGTGATAAACAAAGAGATGAGCCTACGCAGCGCCATCGCTCTGTCCACCTCCGCTGTTGCGATCACGTTATATGACAGTTAGATATGGCGCCAAGATGGCCGGCTAACCGTCGTCGGCGTCCGCCGATCCATGCGGAGATGGCGCGGCGGTGGGATGGAAAAAACGAAATGGATCAATGATACGGCTGGTATTGTTATCCGTGTCTTTCATGCCAGCATAAATCGCACGGCATGGGGACGTTCCGACGCCCCACGCCGCGAAGCCAAGCGAACGGCCGCCAGCGGAACTTGCAGCCGCAGCCGGTGTTTCCCGGCAAAGGAAGCAGATAGACGGGAGTGAAAAGCCATGAACAATGATCGCCCCATCCGCATCGACGATTTGCACGACGTCATCGACCAGAAAATATCAGCCCTGATCCGCGATATGGCGACGCAATGGTCGGCCGAGGAAGTGATCCTGGCTATCGACGATGTCATCAAAGCGCGCTGGCTCGGCAAAATTCGTGCTGGTGAGGTGTCTTCCGACAAAATGTCGAAAGACTTCATTTCCGACGGCAACGAAGGTTGATTCTGGTCTTCCTGGCGAAACTCTGTGCTGAGAAACTGCCCCCGAACAGGTGGCGCGCACTTACAATGAGCAACCGTGGATGATTTGCCCTTCGCCTTGGCGATCCGGTCTTCAGATGCTCGTTGGTACGAACCTGGAGATGACAAACCGGTGCAAAGACCCAATTGTTGTTGCACCAGCGGCGGGAATCCTTATGTTACCTCAATCCAGCAACAACGTGGCAACCAGAATGGTCGGTTTCTCCATCGCCCTCGACGGGCAATCGCACGACTATAGTGATTATGACGACGGCAAAGACTCCGTCCTTGAGACGGCAAAGCGCGTCATAAAGACGGAAGAGCGTGCGCTGAGAACGTTGTCGGAAAACATCCCCGATGACTTCTACGCCGTGGTCCGTGTCATCCTGTCGCTCAAAGGTCGCGTGATTCTCTCCGGCATAGGCAAGTCCGGGCACATCGCCAGGAAGATTGCGGCAACGCTGTCATCCACCGGCACACCGTCCTTTTTCGTTCATCCGGCCGAAGCCAGCCATGGCGATTTGGGCAATATTACCGAGCAGGACGTGTGTATATTGATATCGAATTCCGGCGAAACGTCGGAATTGTCTGACATCATTGCTCACACGCGTCGCTTTAAAATCTGCCTGATCGCGATCTCCAGCGGACGTCAGAGCACGTTGGCGCTGGCGTCGGACTACAAGCTGTTTCTACCCCCGGCCGCCGAAGCTTGCATCATCGGCATGGCGCCGACGACAACCACGACCATGACGCTTGCACTCGGCGACGCCTTGGCCGTGGCGCTGATGGAGCAGAGGCAATTCGCCGAAGAACACTTCCGCGCTTTTCACCCGGGAGGCCGATTGGGGGCGCGTCTGGCGACTGTCAGGCAAATCATGAGAGGTGATGAATCCTTGCCGCTTGTATCGCCTGAGCAACCGATGAGCGACACTATTCTTGAAATGACCCGTAAGGGCTTCGGCGTCGCTGGGCTGGTGGAAGACGAAAAGCTCACCGGCATCATCACCGATGGCGACCTCCGTCGGCACATGGATGGGCTGATGACCAAAACCGCGAGAGAGGTGGCAACCCCATCGCCAACGATCGTGCTGCCGTCAATGCTTGCCGTTGAAGCTGTCACATTGATGAATCAGAAGAAGATTCATATGGTTTTCGTCGTCGAAGAGAACATGGTGCCGATCGGGATCTTGCATATCCACGACTGTCTGCGGGCAGGTGTCGTCTGACGTCGGTGGAAAAAGGTTGCGATCCGCGACGCTTTTTTCCAACACCGTCTTTGACATTTGAACGCATGGCGTTATGCAACCTACGGCGATCACCAATGGTGGACATCACGGTCATCGGCCATTGAATGTGCCGGCCGATGATGTTTGCACCGGAAGCGAAATGGGACTGATGGCATGAGTGAACATCTCAAGATTTATGTTGGATATGACAGCCGCGAGGATATCGCCTGGCAGGTGTGCCGGCATTCGATATTGAGGCATTGCGACCAGCCGGTCGAGATTTATCCGCTGAAGCAGGACACCCTGCGTGAGCTCGGGCTCTATACACGCGGTGCGGACAACGCGACGACGGAATTCTCCATAACGCGCTTCCTCACCCCCTATCTGGGCGCACACGACGGCTGGTCGATCTTCGTCGATTGCGATTTTCTGTTCACGCGCGACGTTTACGACGTTCTGCAGCATGCCAGCCGCGACAAGGCGGTCTTCGTCGTGCAGCACGACTATACGCCTGCCAATATGATCAAGATGGACGGCAAGCAGCAGACCGTCTATCCGCGCAAGAACTGGTCGTCGTTCATCCTGTTCAACAATGCCCATCCAGAGGTCAAGGCGCTGACGCCTGAAATCGTCAACGCGGCAGCGCCGGCATTCCTGCATCGCTTCCAATGGCTGTCCAACGACAATCTGGTCGGCTCGCTGCCGCTCGACTGGAATTTTCTTGAAGGCGAATATCCGCTGCGAAACGACGTGCCAGCCGCAATCCATTACACCAACGGTGGACCGTGGTTTGAAGACTGGCAGAATGTGGGATATGCGGATCTCTGGATTTCCGAGCGGAATATGTATCTAGCGGCCGAAGCGGCGCAGTGAAAGCCGTTCAGACATGAAGACTGTGCTGGTCACCGGCGGCGCCGGGTTTATCGGATCCCATCTGGCGCCTTTGCTTGCGAAACGAGGCCATCGTGTAAGGGTTCTCGACACGCTCTCGCCGCAAATTCATGGAGCGCTGCCCAGCAGCGCTCTCGATTGGCTGATGTCGACACCCGGCGTCGAGTTTCACCGAGGCTCCGTCACCAGCGAACGTGACCTGGAAGCCGCACTCAAGGACGTCGAAACCGTCGTTCACCTGTCTTCGGAAACAGGAACGGCGCAATCGATGTACGAGATCGATCATTATTGCCATGAGAATGTCCAGGGCACAGCGCGTCTCATGCATCTCATCGTCAACGGCCGCGCACCGAGCGTGCGCCGGGTGCTGCTCTCATCCTCGCGATCGGTCTATGGTGAGGGCGCCTATGTAGAGGCAGATTCGATCGATGGCGCGCACGTCGTCCCCCTGCCGAGAACCGCGGAAGCGTTGAAAGCGCATCGTTGGGACCCTGTCAGCGCCAAGACCGGGGCTGCTCTTAAAGCAGTTCCGACACGCGAGGACGACGCCACGGCACCCGCTTCCATCTATGCCGCGACCAAGCTGATGCAGGAAGACCTTGTTCGCATCGGCTGCAGCAGCGCCGGGCTGGACTATGCGATCCTGCGTCTGCAAAATGTCTATGGCGAAGGGCAGTCGCTCAACAACCCCTATACCGGGATTTTGTCGATATTTTCGACCCGGATTCGCCGTGGTATAGAGCTGCCGATCTTTGAGGACGGGCTCGAAAGCCGGGACTTTGTCCATGTCGCAGACGTGGCGGCGGCATTTGCGGCGGCCTTGGAAGTATCGGTCTCAGCTAACTGCGTCATCAATGTCGGATCGGGAATCGGCACACCAGTCGCCGAAGTCGCAGCGGTGCTTTGCCGCGCTTTCGATGCTCCGGTGAATACGCGCGTGACCGGCCAATTTCGCCTCGGCGACATCCGCCACAATATCGCTGACATAAGCCGGTTAAAAGAGCGACTGAATGTTGTTCCGCAGGTCACGCTTGCGGAGGGCATGAAACGCTTTGCCACCTGGGTCGGCGAGCAGCCTTTGCCGAATGACCGGCTCGAGGAAGCGAACCGCGAGCTGATCAAGCGCAATATGATGGGATGAGGTGGTTGCTCGTCGGAGCCGTGTAGTTGGAAGAGAGATATGGTACTACAGGGAACCAAGCAAGCTGAGACTGATGATGGCGCGACGAAGAATACTGATTGTAGGAAATAGTCATTCTCAAATGCTATCAGCAGCGTTGAGCAAACAAGGAGATTTGGACGTCACCGATCAGCCGGACTTCAAAGTCATGTGGCTAAAGAAAGGCGAGAAATTCGGTGACGCGACTCTTCCCGAGATTGAAGCTGAGGTGCGAGAATTAAATGAAAGCGATCTCCTAGCCATCACATTTCTAGGCACGAAGCACAATATACTTGCACTTTTTCGCCATGATCAACCCTATCGCGTTTACGATCCGCGCCACGCGGAGCTTTTTGAGACAAGCGTGGGAGAAGTGTTGCCCCTATCGACGTTAACGGCGACAATCCGAGAGGTTGTCCAGCGTGACGCCACCGTTGCTCGACTAAAGAAGCTGGCGCGCTGCCGCGTTGTTCATTTCCCCCCTCCTCCACCTAAATTTAGCTCCGGAGGCGATGGAAAGCATATCAAGATTTCCGAAACCGAGACAACGTTTCGAGAGTTTGAGGATCCTTTCAAACGCCTGTTGATCTACAACTTGGAGCAGAAACTTACTGACGAGTATTTGAAAACAATCGGAGTCGATACTTGCCGGCCGCCCAAAGAGACGATTGACGAAAACGGTTTTCTGTTGCGAGAATTCCAAGCTTCAGATGCAACACACGCGAACTTCAGATATGGCGCCTCGATGCTGCGGTGCTTGGCAAAGCTTTAACGGAATTGCGGAAGAGAGGAATTTGCATGGCCGGAACCGCTCATCCTTACCGAACAATGCCAGACAGGAGCTTTTGGAAACGTTCCGTCGTTGCACCCGTGATGGAAAATGTCGACCCAATTGGCCGGTTTGACCTGAAAATCAATGCTGCAACATCTGTAGCGACTGCCGGGAGCTGTTTTGCCCAGCATATCGCTCGACATCTGAGAAAGAACGGCTTCAACTACTATGTCGCGGAACCGGGTCATCCCCTGATTCCAAGCAACATACGCGCGGAGCATAACTACGGCACATTTTCGGCCCGCTATGGAAACATTTACACCGCACTGCAGCTACGGCAACTGGTAGAGAGGGTTCAGAATGCCTTCCGGCCTTCGGAAACGCCGTGGATCGATCGAGACGGTTCAGTGCGCGATCCCTTTCGACCAACCATTCAACCTGGAAATTTCGCGTCCGTAGCGGAAATGCACGCCGATCGGCATGCTCATCTGGCGGCCGTGAAGAAGATGTTCGAAACCCTCGATGTCTTTGTTTTCACGTTGGGTTTGACGGAATGCTGGAGATCGCGCGAGGATGGCGCCGTATTTCCACTATGCCCCGGGGTAGACGGC
>NZ_JBFUFF010000050.1:0-47114 GCF_056403555.1 Rhizobium sp. P2_G2 | reverse complement strand
CCACGACAACGACCGGCCTCAAGGTTGAATGCGCCATCGACACCCGCACCTACCAAAAGGGCGTCAAGGTCTCCAATGCCCAGATGGCAAGCCTCAATATCATAGGCGACCCGTTCCATCCGGAGTGGAACTACACTATCACACCAAGAAACATGTAGCGCTTATTGTCCGAACCGTCCTTAGCATCGAGGGGCGCATGCACCTTACCGCGGATGCTGCGGAAGTTATTGATGTCGAGGCTCTTAAGGATGAGGTCGTTCATGGCAGTTCCTCTCCCGGTTCGTACTGCAACGCAGCATTGATAATCAGTGCCGCAGCGTCGGTCACAGCCTGTTCGCCGGTGCTCGAGGCGGCAATTACTGCATTGACAAGGGCCGTCTGCGTACCGGCGGGAAGCGCGCGGACGAGCTGTTCCATGGCCGAGCCGCTGCCGTCCTTCGCCTCTGCGGGTAGAACAGGAAGCGTGAGTGGAAGAAGCACGCGAATTCGATCGTCGAGCTGGCGTGCTGCAATTTCATCTGCCGGCCTGCCCTCGGCGTTTAGGGTGACGCCGTCGACCTGCAAGACCCGGCAGGTTTCCGAAAGTGTCTCGACCCCTTCGGCCAGCACCGCGCCAGCGAGGATAGCGGTTACAACGTAGCGCGAAGCCGTGACATCGAGAGCACGGCTCAATGCTTCGATCCTTTGACGGACCCGCCCGCCGTCGCGATCACCAAAATCTCCTGTCGTCGTATCCACCAGAATCACGAGGTCGAGCGCCCGCCCGTCACGACCCCGCATCGCGCCGGTGAAGCTGAACTCGACGCCCGCAATTTTGAAGGGAGTTGACAGAGCGTAATAACCGGCTCCGCGAAGCCGTGCCTGGATTGCCAGTACGAGAGGCGAGCCGCTCATAACATCATCTCCGCGACGAATTCCTGTAGCAGGGTCGGAGCGTCATCGCAGCGCGCGAGCAGATTGCCCAGGCTGACATGAGTATCCCCGACGCGGCCGGTTCGCCCCGGCGCGGCGCGCACCCGGCGCCGACTTGTACCACCGTCTACCATTCGATGCCATGTATCGTCGGCATGGAGGACAATCGCATTGTCGTTGGCGAAGGCGCCATTGCTTTGGAGCGCGATTGCGTCCGTGGCGGATTTCACAATGAATAGCGGGCGATTTACTCCATCTGGGCGTGACGCACGAGCCGTCATCGCCCCTGATGATAGATCGTTCGAAGCTGGGTGACGCAACTCCCAAAGCCCTGCCGCCCGTCCATTTTGAAGAAGCGACAACGCAACGCCGAGGCGTCCCAGTCCCATCGCCTGTGCGTTCTGGTCGGCTGCGATGAGATTGGGTGTCGTGTGGCTGAGTGTCTCGTAGGCATCCGGATTTGCTGGCAGAACACCACCGCGGAATATTGACAACATGCGAGACCATAGTGCGATCGACCGATTCACGAAGGTTGTCCGGTGTTGTACGCCGGGCACGGGCACCGCTAATTCGGCAACGTCGTTCCGCAAATCTGTCATCATGGGTTTGAGCGCACCCGCGATCACTCCCTTTCCCAAGGGCTCGAGAGCAAGCTCCATCAAGCGGACGAGTTTGTCTGCAACGAGCTTAAGGACAAGCGCGATCAGCACCTTCTCGCCCCAGGCGCGCAGAAGCGTCGCATCATGGACAGCGGCCGGATCGTTGTTGTAGGCATTGCCGTAAGAAAGACGCAGCACGTCGCGCTGGCCCTGTTGAATCTGGTTCTCACAGAAAACATGAGCCGGCGCAGCCGGTGCGCAAGGCCATGGCCAAGCATGCACCGCCTTGGCACGGGCAAACAGCGTCTGGAGATTGTTATCCTGGATCGAGAGCCCCAATACCAAGGTCTTCTGGGCCGTCGCGAGGCCGACAACCGCGTTGCACATGGCGGCGAACTCGGCTTTCTCCGGCCAGTCCATGATCTGGGTGTAACTTCCAGTCAGGAACCGCCGAAACACCACGGGTTCGTCGGCCGCATGGACAATGCAGCCATGGAACTTGAGCAGCCGCGCACGGCCCGCGGGTCCGCGGAGTTGATCAGGATCGACAACCACCTGGATGACACCCTGCACCCCATTGCTCAGACGGCTGACGGCTGCTTCGATGAAGCCGTCCCAATTAGCCGAAGCAATGTTCTGTACGGCGCCCTCGAGGGCCAGGATCGCGATACACAGATGCTCAGCGGCCGGCGGTGCCGGATTCTCAAAGGCCTGTCTGATGTCAATTGCATCCCATAGGACGAAATCCGCGTCCTTGCCGGCGATCCGGATGTCGAGAACTCGCGAATATTTCTTCCACAAGCGATCAATGATCGCATCATGCTGCGGCCAAAGCGCGAGCGGCTGGGCATACTGTGGCTCTACCGCCGCCGGATCAACCTCCGCGAGCCCCAACGCCTCCTCAAGGGCCGGCAAATAGGCGGCAGCCGTAGCGGCGTCGATTGCTCTCTCGCGGATGTAGTCAAAGGCACGTTCGATGAGGTTGCCGAGATTTGGCGCCTGCCTCGAAATCCCCGACCCCACCCACAATGCAAATTCGCCATTCTCGATCGCAGCGGCGACCTGAGCGAATTCGGCGTCGAATTTCGCAAGGACTTCTCGCACCGCAATTTCATTGGCTGTTGGAACCAGCGCCACGCTTCTCACTACTCCTCACGCGACGCATTGCGTCGCCTCCGATCACTGACATTATTCGTCTCAACTTGGTTGCCGAGCTGAAACGGTACGCTGTATTTGACATCTGACGATGGACAGAAGGCACTCATCAGATCGCCGGCAGCCCGGCGTCCATCAGAACATCGGTCAGGTCGCGGACACAACGTTCGCGAAGCTCCTCCAGATCCTGGAGTTGCCGCATGTTCGTGAAATCGAGATAATTGTTCGTTCGCCGGATCGTACCGTTCTTCAATCCGTGTTCGAGGCGCGTCCTTAGAGTCCGCAGGTTCCTGTCGATCTTTCCCAGCGCGGATCGCCATTCAGGATCATTGATCTGACGCCATCCGCCGATTGACTTACGGATGACGTGGCCGCTCTTTCTGTCGAGAAGCGCGCCGGTTCGCAGGGCTCTCTGTGTGTCCTGAAGAGCCTGTAGGAATTCGTTCGGTGTCTCGATATGCAATGGCAGTTCAAACGCTGTCCTGTTGAACGCCATCGAGATCGTTTCCAAGACCATCCGGTCGAGATCGCCGATGCTGTTCACCTGGATGACGTCGCGATAGTAGCGTTTTCGGAGTTCCGGATAGGAATTCAGGTGGCTGACGCAATCGTCCCATGACCATATCGTCGCTGTCCGGTCGATCCCCTTCTTGGCCCATCGCTCGTTCAGCTCCTCGGCATACCCCTGTACGCGCGTGTCTCGTCTGGCCGTCGTGACGAGGATCCAGATGGATATTGCATGCGGAAAAGCCTCGATGGCCTTGGCTTCATCGAAGAAGAATTTCCGCGAGATCGGCCCACCGGGAAGAGGCTGATTGTTTGCATCCAAGCCCGACAATCTCTTGCATTGCATGGCAATCTGTCCGTGCTTCCTGGACCGGCCATAGACATCGACGCCATGCTGCGTCTGACCAGGGCGACCATATGGCTGCGCCGTCGGCACGTCATAGACCTCGGCAAGAAGCTGTACGGCAAACTCCTCGAACTGCTGCCAGTGGAGCGGCGGCTGGTAGAACTGGTGGATCGTCAATGCGATTGGTCCTCCGCGTCCGTGCACGGTCCGGGTGGTTTGGATTTGAAGCCGGCATTCACTTCGTTGATGGCGCCGAGGACCTGGATGACGAAGGGCTCGCGCTGTCTATGATTGATAACGTCGATGGCAGCCCAGATCAGGCCGAGCGTCAGGAAGGCGTGATCCTGAAGCTGGAGTCCAAGAATATCTTCCGGCATTGCGGGCGCTCCGCCGCTCGACGCGTAGAGCGCCTTGTCGCGAAACGTCGATCGAGTGACGATGTGGCGCCGCATGTCTTCCGGCGAGCCGAAGAGCGCCGAAAACCCCTCGAACGCATCAAAATGGGTTTCGCTTTGAATGTCTTTGTTGAAGGTGAAGAGATGTAGGCCGAGGGGATAATGTTGGACCGCGTCGCCGTTGCGGACCCGGGCGACGAGAACATCCTCTCCAGGCTCATGCGCAATGCTCAGCCCGGCATCGTGCAAGTGGCCCGTAATAAATTGGGCGAAGGCGGAGACCGTCGCCTTGTCCTTGTGATCGTGCAGATTGATCGCCTTCGCCTCGGGATATCCGGCCGACTTGCAGGCCGAGACGAAGGCGGCCACGGCCTCCTCGGTCGCGTGCGTAGCGCAAAAATAGGAAACGATCGTCGAGTCCTTGGCGGTCTTCTCAGCGCGGACCAGAAAGTTTCGAGCGTTTACGGCACAGGCAAGCGCGCGACCTTTCAGATCGGCGGCAGCGCGCCGCTGCAGCCAATGTGCGGTCTCGTGCTCGAGTATGGGACGTATCGACGGCGTGGTACTCATTTTGCGCGACATGGTTGAAAATCTACCAGCACCTTATCCGGCCAAGATCGGCCGCATGCAATAGGATTCTTCTTCGCTCATCGCGAAAGTATCCTCGCCCGGTTCGGTTGAAACCGTCTGCTTGCCTCGGTCGCAGCGCGACTGGAGCCGTGCGCCAGAGGCGTCTCGCCAGCGCTTACATCACCAACATGAATCGATGGGGTCGTACTGATTCAATATTGTCGTTGGACAGGGCAGGTGGAATTTCCGATCCGGAAGGCGGGGCAATCCAGATCGAGGACGATTTGATGTGATATGAGAGCCCTGCCAGGCACAGGTCACAATTGAGGACGCCATCGAGGAATGCCGGGTCCACGTTCTCGCCGCCATCCGTCGCGATGAAAACGGAACATTGATTGTTCGGCTCCCGGGAGAGGTCATTGCCTAGCCCGACGAGCATGGTGAGTATGCTGGGGCCGATATTCTCGGCGATCTCGTCGATTGAACCTTTACGTGCAACCGGCGCAGCGGCGGACAAAGCCTCCAGGTGAACGTTTGGGATCTTGACGCCGCCCGCTATTTGTCGAGGTTGTTCGTCGCATGTATCGAAGGAGGATGGATTCGGCGAATGGAGATGGAGCCTGAGGCGATCAAGGCAATCTGGCAGGCCCTGCAGCGACCAGCGCCGAAGGGCTCCTATATCCCGGGTGCAATGGAAGCCCGGATAGTCGCAAGCGGCTGGGTCTCGAACAGCGATGTCGAGGATTTCCTGCTGAGGCAGGATCGCCGCCTCGATCCCCCTGCAGTGGTGGATCTAGTTTCATTCCCGTTGAAGCTCGGTATTCCGCATCGAACGGTGTTCCCGCGGCCGGAACGACGCAACGACGACGTGATCGGATACCAGCAGCTTGCGGCTACCGATGTCGCCGCTCTTTGCATCTGGTTGGAGCAGCTCGGCTTTCGTATTGATGTCTCGTCGCTGTGCGACCTTCTCCGACCCTCGCTCGAAGGACGGCCCCAACTCACCAATGAAGAGATTTCCGTGCTGTTCTATGACGGCAATCGTCACCGCATGAGATCCGTCTCCATCAGCGCGCCGCATCGCGGCTGGCGTGGCATGACGACGGCGAAGCACAAGACGGGGGGCGGCTACCGCGTCGAATACACGGCGGACGATGACGGAATAGCGATGTCACTTACGGTCTACGCCCCGAAATTCCGCAAACCCAAGCCGACGCAAACTGTCGAATGTCCGGAGTGCGGCATGACATATGTGAAGGGTTTGCGTCTCGACGATCGCGAGCATCGGAAATTCCATCGCCGCTGGGCCGCCGTCGCCGACCCGAGACCCCATCGCCGATTTGCCGAGGCACTTGAGCGCGATCTCGATGCCGCCTGGGTTGATGCCGACTCGCCGGAGTGGAAACGGAAAGAGGTCTATGAGCGGGCGCGACAGTTCCGCCGCGAGTTCGGCTATGCAGTCTGGCCGACGGATCCTTCTGGTTGGCGATCATCGACAGTTGCCGCCTCTCTTCGGCCATGTGGCCTTGAAAGCACTGCACAACCGACTGCCAGATTTCCAGGTTGAGGACCTAAAAAGGAGTGACTTCGAACGTTCGTTCGGGTCAAGTTATGGCCAGGCGGCGGCTCGTACGCTGAAGACACAATACCGGATGGGTTCGGAAATATCTGCGCTCGTTTCCGAAACGTTTTACTCAGGCCTAGAGATCGAGACGGAACGAGATGAGCCATCCATTCCACTCGCCACAGAATACGCGATTAGGCTCATACATCTGATGCCTGAGATTACAGCGGAACAGGTTGGTGCCTATTTCGGTTTCGAGCATGCCGAGACAAGTGTGCTTCTACAAGACATTCTGGATACTGGTCTGGTCACAGAGTCACAAGGGCGCATAACCCTCTCGGCTCGAGGCTACGAGGCGGTATCTCCGATTTCTGACGATATCGAACTTTTTTCAGCAGAAGAATTTACCGCCTCCCAAGCGTTCGATCTAATCGCGCTGGCGCCAGTTGATGATACTACCATTCAACCCGGCATCGCCAGGCTGATCCCCGAGATTGCGGTTCCTGACAGAGTTGCTGCAGCAAAAGCTGCCTCCCGCATACCTGAAGCATTTGAAATGCACTTCTTGGAGTGGCGTCAGCGCTATGGTGGAAAGCTGAAGACGGATGACTTCCGATTTCAGTCTACACAGGATGTCCAGCTCATAAAAACATTTCCTGCACCCTTCCATATACCCGTGCGTCTTCATCTCGAGGAGCCTGCTGTCAATCGGCGCGGAATGTTGACCCCTTATCGGCGTCCAATCTTCACCCCCTATAGACGATCAGCGCTTGGCCTGCCCGGCGCTGGCCGGGGTTGCAGAGGGCGGGCCAAGTGCGGGTGATGATCTTCTTGGGCTTTAGCTTTGAGAGCGGTTCTTGAAGCGCCAGGACTCATTTCCGGTTTCAACGATCTCGCAGTGATGAGTCAGCCGGTCGAGCAGTGCGGTTGTCATCTTGGCGTCGCCGAACACCGTCGGCCATTCACCGAAGGCCAGGTTGGTAGTGACGATGATCGAGGTGCGCTCGTAAAGCCTGCTAATCAGATGGAACAGCAGTTGACCTCCCGCCTGGGCGAACGGCAGGTAGCCGAGTTCATCGAGGACGATGAAGTCCAGCCGGGTCAGGTAATCGGCGGTCCGTCCCTGCTTGCCACTGCGCGTCTCCGTCTCCAGGCGATTGACCAGATCGACAACGTTGAAGAAGCGGCCGCGCGTGCCGTTGCGAATGAGTGCGCGGGCAATGGCGATGGCCAGATGGCTCTTGCCGGTTCCCGTGCCGCCGACCAGGACGACATTGCGCTGGTCGGCGACGAAAGTGCCGGTCGCAAGATCGCGCACCAAGGGTTCATTGACGAGGGTATTCTTGAAGTCGAAGTCGTCGATATCCTTGGCGAGCGGTAGTTTGGCGATGCTGAGCTGGTAACGGATCGACCTGGCCTGCTTCTCAGCGATCTCCGACTGCAAGAGATCGCCGATGATACGCGGCGGTTCGTGCTGGCGTTTGATGCCGTTGCCCATGACTTCGTCATAGGCGCTGCGCATGCCGTAGAGCTTCAGCGTGCTCATCAGTTCGAGAACCTGTGTGCGTTCCATCAGCTTGCCCTCCTGAGGCTGTCATAGCGTGCGCAATCGGCGGCCGGTTCATGGGTCAGTCGAAGCGCATCCGGGGTTTGCAGGGTTGCGGCCGGAGCCGGGTCACGCCGCCGCGCCAGAATATTGAGGATGACCGAGGCTGAGCAGACGCCCTGATCGAGTGCTTCCTGGCAGGCCGCCTCGACGGCCGCGATACCATCGGCGGGAACGCATCCGAGAATGGTGACCACCTGCCGATCGCCGTCATCGACGCTCTTCAAGCGCTTTCGGACTTTCTCCATCGCCGCTGGCAAAACCCATTCGCGAAAGGGAGCACCATTGCGAAGGGCACCGGGTTTGCGAGCCAGGACAGGCACATAATGCCAGGGATTATAGACGGTATCGCCTCGGCCAAAGGATCGCTGATGTTCGCCGACATTGACCCCGTCCTGGCGGATGACGATCCTGTCGGCATAAGCATGAACCTCGACGGGGCGGCCAACGGCCTTGGAGAGAACCGAGTATTTGTTGTTGTCGAAGCGAACCGTGCAGGTCTTCGATACCGACGCCGGAACGCAGTGAAAGCCGTCGAACGGGCCGACATAATGCACCAGGCTGCCGCGCTCTTCCTCGAACATCTGCCAGATCATCCGCTCGGTCTGCTCGGGATGGCGGTGTGCCTTGGCATAGGCGATGCATTTGTCGAGCAACCAGACATTCAGCTCTTCCAAGCTTTTGACCCTGAGGCGTGGCGTGAAGAAGCGCTCACGCACGAGGCCGACCTGGTTCTCGACTTGGCCCTTCTCCCAGCCGGATGCTGGTGTGCAGGCGACCGGCTGAACAAGATAATGGCTGCACATCTGCAGAAAACGCCTGTTGTATTGCCGCTCCTTGCCGACAAACACGGTCTCGACCGCCGTCTTCATGTTGTCGTAGATGCCGCGTGTGCAGGTCCCACGGAAGAAGGCAAAGGCCTTGTCATGGGCGTCGAACACCATCTCCTGGCTTTCGCGCATGTAGGCGCGAACGAACATCATCCGGCTGTGGCAGAGCCGGACATGGGCGACCTTGATCGTCGTCGTCACCCCGTTGATCAGGACGATCTCGTGGCTCCAGTCAAACTGGTAGGCCTCGCCCGGCGCATAATAGAGCGGCACATAGGCCTCGGCTGTCACAGCTCCTCGATCCCTCGACCAGCCCTTCGCATAGCGTCGGATCGCATCGTAGCTGCCGTCGTAACCCAGCGCCCGCAGCTCTTCGTAAATCCGGATCAGCGTCAGCCTCTCCCGAGACGGCTTGCCTTCGTTGGCCGCCAGGAAGCGCTCGATCTCGGCTTTCCAGCGCCCGGTCTTCGGTAACGGCTGATGTTCTCGCTCGTAGGAGAAATCGGTCTCGTCAGAACGCAGTATCTTACGGACCGTGTTGCGGGACACATGCAGCTCCCGGACGATCTTCTTCACTGACCAGCCTTGAACATGGAAGGCTCGACGAACACGCGCAATCGTATCCACTCGCTTCAACTCCCCCTCCATCCGCCAGCAAAAGACGGATGGTCAGACAAAACAGGAGGGGGGTCAAAATTGGACGCCGGTCACCCCGCCAGAGKGGTCAATATTCCACGCCGAAACACAACCAGAAGTCGAAAACCCTCTCGGAATGTGCCGCCTGGGACTTCATCGCTCGGGAAGGCAAAGGGCTGGAGCTCACGGCAATCAATCCGGTTGCCGTCTACGGACCCGTTCTGGGTGCAGACTATTCACATTCCATCAGGTTGATCACCAATATGCTGAACGGACAGCCGGGATGCCTGAATGTCAATTCCTGTTGCGTGGACGTGCGGGACGTGGCCGACCTGCATCTTCACGCCATGACCAATCCCGCCGCCAAAGGAGAACGGTTTCTGGCCACGGTTGGCGAGAGCCTGTGGATGATCGAAGTTGCAGAACTGCTGCGGCAACGCTTCGGAGAAAAGGCCGGAAAAGTGCCGACGGAGGTATGGTCCGACGAGCAGGTGCGGATCGCCGGTCAGACGAACGCACAGCTCAAGGCGGTCGTGCCGCTGTTGAACTACGACATGAATGCGACTGGCAAGAAGGCAGAGCGCTTGTTTGGATGGGCTCCCCGATCGAGGGAAGAGGCAATTGCCGCCACCGCCGAGAGCTTGATACGGCTTGGCCTGCTCGGCGTTTAGATGGGAGCGAGAAAAGACCAACGCTGACGTCTGCTGGCGACAATGCGATCGATGGGGCGGACATGTCGGCCTTGGGGCCAACAGCAGTCAACATCCCTCTTTGCGCCTCAATCATAACCGGTCATTTCCAGATAACCCCACCCAAGATGACTTCCCTTAAAACTAATCGGCCCTTCCCAATATGGAAATCTCGTTGCCATCCATGCCTTTCTATTCAAGGCCGTCGCGGTGATCGATAACGATTTCGATGGCAGGTCGATTTTCCATTCGATCGGCACGGTATGGCCCGCCACCGTCGTTGTGCCGAGCGGCGTTAATTTGATTTCTCCTTGTTTCAGCGGCGTTGACGTACCGTCTGCGGCGATCCAGGTCCCGGACGTGTACCCGCCACGGCTGTCGCGCAGGCGAAAACACATCAACTTCTCGCCGCTGTCGAGATGAAGGGAGAACCAGTCCCAACCCGACTGGTCCGGAGAAAGCGGTTGCGAGGACCATTCGCGATCCAGCCATGCCTGACCCGTTACGGCGACATCGCCGCCAGGCAATTTCAACGTGCCTTTGACCGCATAGGACGGCTGCGAATAATAATAGCTTGCCTGCCCGGTTTCCGACTTCACCGAAAACCCGCGGTCACCATGCAGGACGAGCGGCTTCGAAGAGTCGAGTTCCAGTTTGTACATGAACTCCGCGCCGCTCGCCGCGAGATCGAGATGGGAGAGGCTGACGTCGGGGAGAGGTTCCCCGGAAGTGGCGCGCGCCGTCATGTTCCAGTCATCGATCCAGGCGCTAAACGGTGATGCGGTGACGCCTGCCTGCAAAATGCCGCCACGCGCGAGCCGTTCTGAGACATAGTGGTGGTCGGGTGTCGTGATCGCTGCGTTGCCGAGCCAGACCTGAGGACTTGACCAATCGGCCTTATCGGTAGGTGCGAGCGCAGAGCGAAACAGAGTCCACTGGACACCGTAGTCTTTGCCGTCATCTCCCTTGATGTTGGCGGTCAGGTACCACCATTCGATTCTGAAGTCCGGATGTGCGCCAAAGTCCCGAGGAAACTGCAGGGGGGTTCCGATCGTCGGCGACTTAAAGCCCTTGGCGTCCGTGCCAAGTCCGGCGAACCCCTGCGCGAGAGCGCTCGATCCGAAGACCATCGTCACAATCGCGGCGCAGAAAACTAGAACCGTTTTAGCGTTCATCGGCAAACACCTTGAGAAGCTCCGACGGTGCGATCCTCGCCATCTGCCTCAGCGGCGCAAGACAGGCAAGAAATGCGGCCAGGAGTGAGTAGACGCCGAGCCTCAGCAAATCCATGGGGAAGACGAAAAGCGGTAATCGCCATCCGAAAGCCTCGACATTGACGACCGCCAGCAACACCCAGGCAAGCGCTATGCCGACCGGAAGCGCCGCCAGCAGTGTGAACAAAGCCAGCCCGATTGTGCGGGCAAGTTCGAGCAGGACCAGCCTTCGTTGCGTCACGCCCATGGCCCAGACGGGCGCAATCTGTGGCAGCCGCATGCTGGACAGTGTCATGAGGCTGGCGAACATGGCAATGCCGGCAACCCCGAGCGTCAGGACGTTGAGCACTCCGGTGACCGCGAAAGTGGTCTCGAAGACCTCAAGCGCCTTCCGCTTCAGGCTCGCCTGATCGATCACCGACTGCGCGGGCAAGCCGAACCGAGCCCGCAGTTCCCGAGCCAGGGCTGCCGCGCGGCTTTGATCCATTCTCAAACCAAACCGCAGCTTCGGAAGATCGGGATAATGCGACGCGAGCGCGTCCACGCCGACGATCGCCTGTCCGATAGGGTTGCCGTAGTCCGAATAGACACCTGCGACCTCCGTCTGCCAGCCTGCCGGCAGCGTGATCCGATCGCCCGGTCGCAAACCGTCTCGGCGCGCCATCTGCTCGTTAATAAGGGCGGCCTTTCCGGCGGCAACCTTGTCCCATGCGTCCTGTTCCCCGGACAGCAAACGCCAATTCTCACGGTATAGCCTGTCGTCCTTCACGCCGACGACCTCCGCGGGCTGGCCGAGTATCTTGCCATCCGTGCTCCAGATCGGAAGAACCGCGTCCACCCGGCCCTCGAGCCAAGCGCGCAACGCGGACGCTTCCTTTTCGGTGCGCGCGGTGACGTAGAGCTGGGCGGCCAACCGTTGATCGAGGAAACCCTCGAATGTCAGGCGGAAACTCGCCACCATGGTGCCGACGCCGACATTGGCCGAAAGGGCCAGCAGCAGGGCCATCAGTGCCAGGGACAGGCCGGGAAGCTGTTGGCGTGCATCGGCCCAAAACCATTGGTGAAGAGGTCGGTGCGCCAATGCCTCAAAGGCGGCCAGGACAAGAGAGAGCGCGACCGGCAGCAGCAGTGCCGATCCGAGCAGCAGCCCCCCAAGGACCGCGAAACCCGCGATCAGTCCCGATCCGAACTGCACGAGCATGACGGCTGATGTCAGTAAGAGAGCGCCTGCCACGGCCTGCATCTGCCTGGTTCGGCCCGAGGCCACCGCCCATGCGCGAGGCTGCGCCGGCGCAAGCAGGGGCATTCGCCAAACCTGCAAGAGACTTTGTCCCGCCGACCCGAGAGCGCCGAGAACCGCAATGCCGAGCCCAGCCACCCACCATTCAGTCCTAAGCGTTAACGTGCCCGGCAGCGTCGCTCCGTAGAGGCCCTGCAACGTGGCGGCAACGCCGGGAAGCAGTAGTGAGGCTATCAAGTAACCGAGCGCGACGCCGACCAATCCGGCAAACACCGAGACCGCCAGCAGCTCGGCAATCAGCAGCCCTGTCAGCGCCGCCGCCGAAACCCCGAGCGCGCGAAGCGTCCTGAATGTCGAGCGTCGTTGTTCGAAAGCCAGGCCGATCGCCGAATAGACGATGAACAGCCCGATTGCGAAGGCAAGAAAACCAAAAGCCGTGAGATTGAGGTGAAAACTGTCGGTCAGGCGCGTCAGGTCCCCTTGGGGATCGGGAGCCTGCAAGGACAGGTCCGGCGCGACGTCTTCAAGCCTACCGCGCCCCGCAGGCTGATGGTCTGCGACGATCAAGCGGCTCAGCCGCAGCGGATGGTCCAAAAGCGTCTGGGCGATACCGATATCGACGAGCGCGGTCCCGGGCGGCAGGCTCTCATCAACACGAAGCGCCGCCGATGTCCGCTCGGCAAGGGCCTTCGCCGTGGCGGAATTTACATACATGACCCCAGGCGGTGTGATGAAAGGCAAAAGGTCGGCACCACTGCCGACCGAGGCGACATTTGCATCAGTCGGGATGCTCACGGGATCGATGCCGATCAGATGCACGGTGGTTGAACCGATTTTCAGATCACCCTCAAGAATCGGCGAAACGAGCCACCCTGCCCTGCGCAATGCGATAAAATGATCCTGGTCGAACAGTTCCCGGTCTTTTGTCACCAGTTGCGAAAGTCTGTTACCGCCGAGCATGGCGGCGGCGCGGTCATAGCTGGCGCGCGCTTCCGCGTTGATCGCCTGGACCCCGGACCAAAGGGCGGTCGCAAGCGACAGACCGAGCAGGAGCACGACGAATTGCATCGGATGCCGACGCCAATGTGAAGACAACGCATCGAGACTGGCCCTCAACATCAGCTGATGCTGCCTCCCCTCAGATGAACTCGGGCATCAAGCCTCTGCGCCAGTCGAGGCGAGTGGGTCACCATCAGCAGGCTCACGCCCCGCTCGGCAACGAGTTCCAACATGAGATCGAGCACCGCATCGCCTGTCGCCTCATCGAGATTGCCCGTCGGTTCGTCGGCAAGCACGAGCTTCGGACGTCCTGCAAGCGCCCGACCGATCGCGACCCGTTGCTGTTGGCCGCCGGAAAGCTGCTCCGGGAACCGTTTGAGCAGTTTGTCCAGTCCCAGTCGATCGACGAGTGTCTTCATCCAAGCGTGATCGTGCGCACCAGCGAGCCGCGCATGAAACGAGAGATTCGCAGCGACATCCAGCGAAGGGATGAGATTGAACTGCTGGAAAACCAACCCCAACGTCCCGCGCCGCAACGCTGCTCTTCCAGCATCGCCTAAGCCCGCAATGTCCGTGCCGGAAACGAAAATCCGTCCGCGCGACGGGGCATCGAGGCCACCGATCAGATGAAGCAGGGTGCTCTTGCCGCTGCCGGACTCCCCCGTGAGCGCAAGGCTTCGGCCGGCCTCCAGGTCGAGGCAGACATCACGAAGGACCTCAAGCGGGCCTTCCGCGGTCTCGAACGATTTGTAGACGTTTTGAACTTGGAGAAGCATTGCGTATCCGGATTCGACGGCCTTCCGTAGCACAGCGCTTCGCGGCATGCGAACTGCCTTCGACATCCGAGTGGTTTGGCTGCCTTTGTCGAGAAGTGATCCGTCGGCCGGGCTCTTTCCACGCCGTTAATGGCGTTAGCTTTGGCCACGATTCGAAGCTAAGAGGTTTAAAAACGGCACTCCCGAGAGCATGATGTACGAAAAGGAGATACTCTATGGCCAAAGGATCAGACCTTCTCGTTCGTGCACTGGAGAACGAAGGTGTCGAGTATGTTTTCGGAATTCCAGGCGAGGCAAATCTCGACTTTGTGGAATCGCTTCGCACGTCTTCGATCAAGCTGGTACTGACACGGCATGAGCAGGCGGCCAATCCGCCCTGCTGGAACCGGTAAGCGATATGCACGACGCTCCCGTCGAGATCCTCCCTTTCCGTCTTATTGTCGATGAGTGGGAATGATTACGCTCCGCCGGCAACCTGGGATAGGAAAAGTTCTGTCTTCAACATTTCGAACCGCCAATCCGGCAATCTCAGTAAGGCGCGGCATCGTGAGTTATTTCGCTTGGGAACTTAGGAGGCGACAACCAGTTGACTCGTGTCTGAATTGGCGTGTCAGCGCAATATTCTGAGATTTGGCAGGTGCATTTTGCTCCAAAGTTTTTCGCCAAGTACCGCCTGTACCGGCTACCTAAAGGTTCGGAGGTTCCACAGCTTATTGGCGTCCGAATTCACGAGATCTGGAATGGTGTGGAAAAGAATTGCGAGCGGATGCCGGTCGGATTCCAGAAAAATTCTGTCTTCATTCCTGTTCTTATGGCTTGCTTCGTGCTCAAGCCAAGATGATCAATTCGACAAGCAAATGGACGGAATTCTTTCATGGAGTGCCACTGCGGAGATGATCCTCGACGGTCGTCTTGGGGCCGAAGTTCCAAAGGGTTTCACCGATCTCGCACTGGAGCGATGTCAGCAGGAGATTTCAAACCTTTCGTCACAGCTCCCGCAAACGTCGAGATTTGGCGATGCCAGAGCGAGTGTTCTTCAACTCAATAGGCTAATCGCCGCGGCGTACGGCGAGGTTGGTCAGGATCGTTTTGAACGAGGTCGTCAGCATCTCGCGGCGCTTCATCAGTACGAGGCGAAGCTACGAAACACCTATCGGCCGGACGGATGAAAAAGCTGCTCCAAATATCGCTGGGGATCGTCACCAGTGTCGGGGGATTTATCGAGACCGGCCAGATCGCAACGTCGGCCCAGGCCGGAGCAGCCTATGGATTCAGCCTGCTCTGGGCCATTGTCATCGGCACGGTCTGCCTCGTCTTCCTGATTGAAATGTCGGGGCGATTTGCTATTGCCAGCCATCATACCGTTGCGGATGGATTGAGGGAACGCTTCGGCTCGAACTATTTCCTGCTCACGCTGCTGATCATTTCGATTGTCAATCTGCTCGTGCTCGCGTCGGAGATCGGCGGCGTTGCGCTGGCATTGCAATTCGTCAGCGGTGTCGGTTTTCAATGGTGGGCCTTGCCGGTGGCCTTCACCGTCTGGCTTCTCCTCTGGAAGGGCACGTTCGGCATGATCGAGGAAGGCGTCGCCATCCTGGGCTTGGTGGCGTTGTGTTTCGTGGTGGGGGTGTTTGTCATGCACCCGCCCTGGCTGGAGGTGGCTAAAGGCCTGGTGCCGACGCTGCCGCACGACGCGCCGCTGCACTATGGTTTCATCGCTGTCAGCATCCTTGGAGCAGTTATAGCGCCATTCCTATTTCTGTTTTACTCCTCCGGCGCTATTGAAGAAAAATGGGATAAGAGTTTCTTCGGCACCAATCGTGTTATCGCGACATTAGGGATGAGCTTTGGCGCCGTCATTGCAGCCGCAATCCTGATCGTAGCGGCCCTCGTCTATCCGCCGCGTGGCATCACAGACATCCAAGGATATGACCAGATCGCGCCGATCCTGACCCCGTCTTTGGGCAAATGGGGCTTCTACCTGTTCGCGGCCTCGCTTGGCATTACCTGTTTCGGCGCTGCACTCGAAGCAAGCCTGGGCCAGGCCTATCTGGTCGCCCAAGGTTTCGGCTGGAATTGGTCGGAAGATGCCAAGCCGAGGACCGATCCGGCCTTCGCGCTGGTCTATACGGGTTTCATCACTATCGCCGTCCTGCCGATCGCGATCGGCGTCGATCCCCTGCAGCTGACGATCTTTTCAATGGCAATCACGGCCCTGGCCCTGCCCGTCGGCGTGGTTCCGTTCCTGTTTTTGATGAACGACCGCAATTTCGTTGGAGATCATCGCAATGGATGGATCAGCAATACCGCCGTGCTGGTCATCATCGGCCTGTCGTTCATCGTCGCCCTCATAACTCTTCCCCTGCAAATCTTCGGAGGATGACATGCTTCTGATCCGCGACGTGCTCGACAAGCAATTGGTCGACAGAGAGCAAAATCGCATCGGCAAGGCGGACGGCATCGTCCTGAGCATCTCCGATGGCGACGCGCCGAGGGTCGCCTTCATCGAAATGGGCAGTTTGACGCTGTCGCGACGGCTGGGGCGCCGGCCGCATCGCTTAATGCTTTGGCTTCGCAAGGCGGCAGGCCTGGAGCCTGCGGCAACAGCTTTTCGCGTGCCGTGGATAAAAGTGAGAAATGTTGGTGTCGACATCGAACTGGATGTGGATCGACGCGAGACGCCACTGGAGCACTTTCAGGATTGGCTGAAACGGCACGTGATAAGCTGGATCCCGGGAGGCCAATCATGAATGAAGTTCACCTCGAGCTGCTACTGGGAAGACAGGTCCGTGACCTGGAGGGCAAGGCAGTCGGGCGCCTGGAAGAAATCAGGGCGGAGGCGCGCGGCGCGGATGTTTACGTCGTCGAATATCACGTCGGCGCCTACAGCCTTTTTGAACGGCTGTCTGCACTTGCCATCGGCCGCGCGGTTCTGAGCGCGATCGGTGCGACCAGGTCTGCCAGCAAGAAAGCGGTGCCATGGGACATGCTCGATTTGCATGATCTTGAGCATTTGCGGCTGACATGCCGCAAAGCCGAGCTGCAAGATATTCATTGATGCCGGTGGCCACGTCGCAATCGTCACACTTCTCGTTCGGCTCGAATTGGGCGCGGTGGCCTTGCATCGTTGTCGCGACCGTGCGTTTCAGAGTCACCCAAAACGCACGGCGCGTCGCTTCAATGAGCCGCGCGGGCGACGGGCGCCCCTCGACATGTTTTTCCGCCCCGTCCCAGCGGCTCGCGGCGATGTGTTTGCGATCGTGCTGTCGGGCGTGGTGACCGATTTGCGTAGAAATCTGGTCGTATTCACGGACTCAATGCAGGCGATGCCGGGCAGTTCCGCGTGCGAAATCGTACCAAGCTCGCGCCTGCTGGGAACGAGCAATGCGCTCATCCGCAGCGAGCTATTACTCACCGGAATTCAAACCTTGGATACGAATGAGGTGCTGGTGAATCACCGGGTAAGTTTGGGGGCGAATGCCTTGAGCGCACCGCCTTTGCCATCCTTGGAATAGGCGTCGATTAGCGCTACCGCTGCCGTGCGGACCGAGATCTGCGTAGAGGCGTAAGCAGCGTCGAGTTCAACGCCCCTCAAGGGTTTGAGGGCGGCCAGCTTTTGCTGACGTTCGGGATCCTGCCCAGTTGGCAATATGACGCCCTCTTTCGCTGAGGCGGCCTTGAGCTTGTCGGTGCTTGCGCTGTGGTCCTTGACCATGTCTTTCGCAAATGCCTTGATTTTCTTGCTCTTGCCGTTCTGGACTTCGAGCTTGGCGGCCTGGACTTCGAACATGTCCGACACCGCCGCCTTCTGGGCGATTGTGAAGCTCCCGAGTTGACACCAATCTCGAACATCGTTGCCGTGTCTTCCTTCCAGGCCTTGGGGCCGACGGGCATTGATCTTCTCAAGTCTCCGAAGTCGATTTCCACACTCGAACGCTATATCCGTCCAGTGATCCATGGCTTTGCGACCTCTTTCCCGAATAGATTTCCACGCCTGGCACTGGGGCGATTTCGATCCGATCTTCCGAAAGATTTGCGCGCAGATGAAGAGTGCCCTGGCCGTGTCGCCAGTCGACGAACAGGCAACGCTCCGGCGATTTGACGACCGTGCCGCCCAACATTCGTTTTCCGATGATGGGCACGATTTGGAATGCTCTCACACGAAAGAGATTCTTGAGAAAAGCGCGCCAGTCGCCGGCCTCTGGTCTATCGGCTTCAACCCAGTCGATCCTGCTGTCCTCGAACGTCGAAAGACGAGACGGATCGGGAATGTCTTCGGGTCCGAAATCTGCCGGGAACCCGCCGAAATTTCTCGCCTCAGTTTCACGATTTGCCCAGACGTTCGCGCGAAGCTCGCCTTCATAGTCGGTGAAAAATCGAAACGGCCGCGTGCTCAGATGATCGTCGCCCATAAAAAACAACGGTACTTGCGGCGAAAGGGCCAAGACCTCCACGAGCGCCGCGTACAAGTCTTGGTCTAAGCTCGTGTGCAGTCTGTCTCCGAGAGCGCGGTTGCCGATCTGATCATGGTTCTGAAGAAAATGGACAAAACAGGTGGTGGGCAGCGATGAAGATGGTGGCGGATCGACGTCGAGGATTCGCTTGCCATCCATGATGTAGCCGTGTGCGAGCGCATTTGCCGTTTTCTCCCAGGGTTTGTCCGACAGCGGCGCATAGTGCCCCGTGCTTTCTCCTGTCACAGCAACGTGAAGGGCATGATGGAAGTCATCGTTCCAGTCGGCCTTGAACAGGCGAGTGCCGTCTGGTCGTAACGCCATCAGGTCTGTGCCGTTTGCCGGATTTTCGGTGATCAAGTGTATTTGCCTATCGCGAACCGACGCATACGCCTCGACCGACAATTCTTCGAGGATATGGGTTTCGCTCGGATCTGTAATCATGTCGATGGCGTCGAGACGCAAGCCGTCGAGGTGAAACTCGGTCAGCCAGTAAATTGCGTTCTCGATGAAGAATCGCCGCACAGGCTCGCTTGCAAAGGCGATCCTTGGCCCCCAGGGCGTCGGGTTGTCTTCGAGGAAGAAATCCGGCGCATAGCTGGAGAGGAAATTGCCTGTTGGTCCGAAATGATTGTAGACCACGTCGAGAAAGACCATCAGTCCATGGCCGTGCGCGGCATCGACGAACGCCTTGAAGTCATCCGGTGATCCGTAACCGCTGAAGGGGGCATACTGGAAGACGCCGTCGTAGCCCCATCCTCGCTCGCCCGGAAATTGGGCGAGCGGCATGACCTCGACCGCGGTGAAACCTATATCTGCCAAGTAAGCCAGCCGCTCCATCGCCGATCGAAACGTGCCTTCTTGCGTGAAAGTGCCAATATGAAGCTCATAGAAGAGAGCTTCTTGCCAAGGTCTGCCTTTCCAATGTGAGTGCCTCCATTGATAGGAGGTCGGATCGACCAGAGTTGACAGTCCCCGGACGTCGACCTGATGTCGCGAGGCCGGGTCGGGAACGACGGTGCCGTCCGCAAGAATAAACCCGTAGACTTCGCCAAAGGGACGCGAGCGGATTTCGACTTCGAACCAGCCGTTTCCGGCGGCCTGCATCGGAAGGTTTCGATCACCAATTCGGAGGGAAACACGTTCCTCGGACGGTGCCCAAAGCCGGAAGCCGCTTCCGCCACCGGACGTGAGTGACGGCCCCCATTTGTATCGACGTGTCAGTTCGGTCATCGCAGGAGTCCCTGGCCGCCGTCGATCCAGATTGGTGACCCAGTGATATGGCCAGCTTTGTCGGACGCCAGAAACACGATCATGTTGGCAACGTCTTCGCTTCGGCCCGGCTTGCCGCCTGTAATCGGCACTTGGCCCTCAGGCCAGATGACCGGAATGGCGGTCTCATCTTCGCCACGAAGGGAGGTGTTATGCTCGATGTTGGTGTCGATCTCGCCGGGACACACCGCGTTGATGCGGATGTGATGCCGAGCAAGTTCCAATGCGAGTTGCTGCACCATCGCCACTTGTCCGGCTTTTGTCGCTGTGTAGGCAGTAGCGCCAGGGGTAGTGAACGTTCGAGTGCCGTTGATCGAGGACACGACGGTGATGGAGCCGCCACCTTGAGCCTTGAGCTGCGGCACGGTCGTGTGGATCGTCAGGTATGTTCCCCGAAGATTGACGGCAATCGTGCGATCCCACTCATCCGGCGCCAAGTCGTCGATCGGAGCCCAGACCCCATTTATGCCGGCATTGGCGACCACCGCGTCGAGCCTTCCGAAAGTGCGCACGGTCTGTGCGACCGCCTTTTGCATTTCCATCTCTATGGAAATGTCGGCCTTAACGGCGTGGGCAACGCCGCCAAGGCGCTCGATTTCGGCGGCGACGGGTGTAACGTCATTGAGATCATCACCGAGCAGGCTCACGGCATACCCTTCGTGAACGAAGGCAAATGCCGTCGCTCTGCCGATGCCCGACCCCGCGCCGGTAATCAATGCTGTTCTCCGATTTTCCGTCTTCATTGGCCTGTCCTGACACGATCTTCCACCTGCGATCCCGAAGTTTCGGGATCGACATCTGAACAATCAAAACGCAGTGCGTGGCTACTTTKGCCGAGGCGGCGAAGCTTTGCCCAGCTTAACGGATGGCTCGCGCGCCCAGACCCTGAGCTTGCCGAGYTCCGTGACAAACGCCGAGAGGCTTTCTCCGGGAAGCTCGATTGTGCCTTCATCCAGTTTGTCCGCGATACCTGCTACCTGCATCAGCGGCATGGCATCGGCCGCGTAGCCGATGAACTTGCAGTGCTGGAAGGCATCTGCGACAAAATCGCGGGCAGTGGCTTCCGTGACGAGATCGTCGATTGCCTGCGCAGACGGTAAAAGCACTACGGCGTCGAACAAGACCGAAGGCCCGCCATCAATCATGAACTGGGCTGGCACCAGGCTGCCGTCCGATGCGACTACCCCGGTGACCTTTGGCGCAATGAGGGCGACCTCCGCCCTCTCCGCCGTGATCGCATCCTGCAGGCCTTTGAGAAGATTGGCATCCACCCCGTCGGTCACGAGAATACCAAGCTTGCGCCCTTCAAAGCGCTTCGGCCCGCGCTTGACGATGCTGAGTGCGGGCGATGGATCGAGGTCCTGGCGTGTCGGAATGGCAGCTTCGGCGGGCTTTGGCATCGACTGGAATCCGAGCCTTTCGGCGACTGCGCTCGCCAGCGTCTCGTCGATGTTCATGAGATGCGCCACGACCCGCTCGCGAATGACGGGCGTTTCGAGCTTGGCGAGTTCGAATGTCAATGCCATCTGGATATGACGCTGCTCTGGTGGGGTTTGGCTGATGTAGAATTGCCGCGCCTGGCTATAGTGGTCGGCAAAACTCTCCGGACGAAGCCTGACCTTCTGGGCTTGCTCGTTTGCCGGGAAGTGCGTGAAGCCGCTCATCGGCGATTCGCGTGGCCCTTCGCCCCAGGAATTCGGCTGATAGTTCGCCCGGCCCACCGGATTGCGCATGGCCATGTGGCCATCCTGCTGGAAGTGATGGAATGGGCACTTTGGTGCGTTTATCGGAATATGGGTAAAGTTCGGGCTGCCCAGACGCTTGAGTTGGGTGTCAAGATAGCTGAAGTTCCGACCTTGCAGCAGAGGATCGTTGGAGAAATCGATGCCCGGCGGCACGTTTTGCGTCATGAACGCGACCTGCTCGGTCTCGAAAAAGAAATTGTCGGGCATCCGGTCGAGGACAAGCCGGCCGACGGGCTTCGGCGGCAGGATTTCTTCAGGGATGATCTTAGTCGGGTCGAGGATGTCGAAATCGAAATTGTCCGCAAAATCCTGGTCGAACAGTTGCAGAGAGAGTTCCCATTCAGGGAAGTTGCCGGATTTTATGGCATTCCAGAGATCGCGGCGGTGGAAGTCGGGATCGGCACCGTTGATCTTCACAGCCTCGTTCCAGGCAACGGATTGAAGCCCGAGCTTCGGCTTCCAATGGAATTTGACGAAGGTGGATTCGCCTTTGGCGTTGACCAGCCGGAAGGTGTGAACGCCAAACCCTTCCATGAACCGGAAGGACCGCGGAATGGCGCGGTCAGACATTACCCACATGATCATGTGCATGCTTTCGGGCGTGAGGCTGATGAAGTCCCAGAAATTGTCATGCGCGCTCTGGGCCTGTGGAAAGGCGCGGTCCGGTTCCTGTTTGACCGCATGCACCATGTCGGGGAACTTGATCGCGTCCTGGATGAAGAAAACCGGGATGTTATTGCCGACCAGGTCCCAGTTGCCCTCCTGGGTATAGAGTTTGACGGCGAAGCCGCGGACGTCGCGGGCGAGATCGAACGACCCCTTGTTGCCGGCGACGGTGGAGAAACGGACGAAAGCCGGTGTCCTCTCTCCGGGGCGCTGGAAGAGGTCGGCTTTGGTGTAGGCGGCAAGGGACTCGTATGTCTCGAAGAAGCCATGTGCGCCGTAGCCGCGCGCATGCACGACACGCTCCGGAATGCGTTCATGATCGAAATGGAAAATCTTCTCGCGGAAATGAAAGTCGTCGACGAGCAGGGGGCCGCGGGCGCCGACACGTAGCGAGTTCTGGTCGTCCGCGACGGGACCGCCCTGCGCGGTGGTCAAAACAGGCTGTCCGTCTTCGGCGGTCTGATGCAGCTCGCCTCCGTCCCCTCGCGTCAGAACCTGGTCATGGATCGTCGCATCGACGGGTTTCGGCTGAGACGATTTTGATGGCGGCGACTGAGAAGCGGGTTTTTTGGACATCAGGTACTCCGAATAAGATATGTTGGAAACACTGCGCCAACACGGACGCCAGCACGAAGTTCCCGCGCGTTATCGTACAAACGGCCATAGTTCCTTCTACCGACCGAGGCTAATCGACCCTCCGAATGCCCATCGTTTTGGCGGCCGCGTGCGTCGCCGATCCGTCTGCGGAACCTCGCCAACTTCGAGCCGTTGTTGTTGCATGGATAATTCAAAAACCACTGACGCTGGCGGCGACTCCGAGTTGCGCGAACTTGTCGATTTTGAAATCGGCGACATCGTTTCGACTGCACAGGAGCAAGGATTTACCGAGCGGGCGACCCTCAACGCCCTGGCTGCATCGGTCGCGGCACGTTCGTCCGCGTTGGGGGATAAGCCGGATGCCGAAGGTGAGCATCCGCCAGCTGGTCCTCACTCCAAACCAGAGCTGGTGGATCGGGAAAAGACGCCCGGCACCGGAGCGCTTCCCGAGCCCACCGCCGGAGAAGTCGATCCGGGCGTTGGCTAATCTACTTCGCTATTCTTCACGTCCCCCGCCCCCAGGCGCCTCAACAGCTCCGCAGAGATTGATCCATGGATTTCGACCAGTTGCGTAGAATACTCGACGAGCTTGAACCAGGAATGTCGGTAACGCTTCCGAAGGATTGGATCACCTCGGCAGTGCCGGGGGCAGACGAAACCGAACGGGACGTCAACACGATCGAGTTCGTGCTCGAGCACAACTGCACGTGGGAGCGGGACCCCGAGGGGAAGAAGCTGACTTTCGAAAAGCAGGCGCAACCTCGGGATTGAGGGCTATCAGGAGCAGTGTTGCATCAGCCGGATGAGCTGACCCACTTGAATAGCAGATTTCATCTTCGTTGAGCAGTCGAGCAATCTGGCGCTTCGCGTTTTTCCCATTTTTTCCGAGTTGCGACAAAATACCCGCCTCGAAGTGTTCAAAGACTGGTGGGTGGGATATAGGACGCTCGGCAGACCGAGCGCTTATTTACAAGCTTTGCCGCGACGCTATCAATCACCCAGTAACCCCGAAGGGTGCTGCTACGTTGCATTCTCTCGATTTACAGCGCTCGGCCCAAATATAGACGGCGAGGCCCCCCCGGTGACGTTGGAACTCTCTGCGATGGGAACACCGAGCCCGGATCGGTGTTTTGTGCAGGAGTGTCCCTGCAAGGTGCTGTAGAATGCGCATCCCCGTTCCGTTGGCCATCGCGGTTGTCGCATTGGCAGCAATCGGCTCAATCATCTGGGTCGCGACGGCGCCGGCAAAACCGTTTGCGAAGGATGATCCGCTGCTGGCCGGCACCGGCGATCCGGCGCGCGGCCGCCTCGTCTTCGCTGCCGGCGATTGTGCATCCTGCCATGCTGCGCCCGGCCAGCAGGATCGCCTCAGGCTTGGTGGAGGCCTAGCGCTCGCCTCGCCCTATGGGACTTTCCGGGTGCCGAACATCTCGTCCGATATGGCGGACGGTATCGGCGCCTGGAACGTGACGGACCTGGCGAATGCGCTGGTCGCCGGCGTCTCGCCGAAGGACCAGCACTATTATCCAGCATTTCCCTATACCAGTTTCACCGGCATGCAGCCGGGCGATATCAAGGATCTGTTTGCATATCTCCGGACATTGCCGGCCGTGAAGGGCCGTCCGCCGCCGCATGATCTTGCGATGATCTTCAAGATTAGGCGCGGGCTCGGCATCTGGAAGCTCTTGTTTTTCCGCGAGGGCCAGCCCGCCGCGCAGATTGCGAAAGCTGCACCCGACCGAGGACGCTATCTCGTCGAGGCCGTCACCCATTGCGCGGAGTGTCATTCATCGCGCAACAGCTTTGGCGCGATCAAGGCATCGACATTGTTCGCCGGCGGCGTCGACCCGGAGGGCACGGGCTATATCCCGAATATCACCCCCGCTAGGCTCGCCAAATGGTCGGAGCAAGATATTGCCGAGCTGCTGAAGACCGGGAACACGCCGGATCACGGCCGCGTCGGCTCATCGATGGCAGACGTAGTGACGAATACGGCTATGTTGCCTGAGACCGATCGCGAGGCGATCGCCCGCTACGTCAAGGCCCTGCCCTATCGAGAAACACCGAAACCCTGACCGCCTCACTGCGCGTAGAGATAGGCCGCGAGATCGCGCGCCTCGGCTTCGGTTATGCCCGTTGCCGGCATCGCCACATGCGGCGCGAAGGCCTGCGGCGAGACGATCCAGTGGATGAGATTGTCCGGCGTGTTCTCTATGACGCCGGCAATGTAGACGCGCTTCCTGAGGTCTGCGAGAGGCGCTCCCACCTGGCCGTCGGCGCCGGGAATGCCCGGGATGGTGTGGCAGCCGGTGCAGCCATATTTGCGGAACAGTTCTGGCGCCCGGTCGGGATTGCCGCCGGTCGCTGCCTTGGCAACGTCGCGTGTCTGCTGCCTGTCGTTCAGCGCGTCTGCGCCGATGAAGGCGAGGATGACGGCCAATATACCCGCCACCAAGACCAAGCCGCCAAAGTCATGACGAGCGGATGCTTCGGCCATGTAATGCTCCCGTGCCGGACTTGCTGATCCAGAGCGCCAGCAGAACCAAAGCACCGCCGGCATAAATGGTTCCCGCCGGCACCCACATGACGATGCCCGCAAGCTGCTGATCTTCTAGCGGCGTCACGCCCCAACCCGCCGCCATCCTGGTCTGCGCGACATAGAGCACCCGCGGCGCCAGCGCTATCAGCGCGCCGAGAACGCTCGTATGCATCATCGTGACGAACAGATGCCAGGCCGCGATGCCGCGGTCGCTAACCCAGAGCACCGACCACCAGAAGAGAACGGCAGCCAGGAAGAAACTGAGATGCTGCAGCCGATGCAACGTCGTGTTGGTGACCGCGGCGTCGAACAGCAGGGGCACATGCCAGATCCAGATCACCAGCCCGTGCAGCAAGGTCGAGACATTGCCGCGGGTCATGTACCTCCAGACGTCTCGCAATGCCTGGAAAACCCGCAGCACCGAGTGACGGCCGGTTCGCGGCAAAGCCCAGAAGAACGCACCGATGGGTCGAGCGATGACGATCAGCGGCGCCGCCACCGCCATGACGATCTCGTGCTCGATCATATGAACGGTGAAGAGATGTTCGCCGAGCCAGTGCAAGGGCGACACCAGCGCACCGGCCAGCGCCAGCCAGCCGCTACAGAAGGCGAGCGCATGGCTGAACCGATGCTTGCCGGCACGCATCCGCAGCGAAAGCCGCATGGAACCCAGGCCATAGAGCAGCCCGGTCAGCAACAACGGGACGACGATCCAGGGATCGAAGGTCCAGGCGAGTTGGAGCCCATGCGTCTCGTCGCCATGCGCCGCCGCAGTGCCGGCAAATGCCGCGATCAGCAGGCTCGATGCGATCAACGTTCGCATGCATTCAACAGCAGGCTTGCCGCTCCCTGGTAAGCGAGTGCGAGCGAGAAGACCAAGCCGGACAGCACGCCCATCCATCCGAAGAAGATCTGCAGCCGCGACGGCTTCGCCTCGCGCATCGCATACGAAACGAGGGCGCTGCCGAGCGCCAGCACGACCGCTATCCAGGCAACGGCCGCGGTCAGGAGCGCATGCTGCGGGCAATCGACATGCGGCAGGATCAGGCCGAGCTGGGTATTCGCTGCCCATAAAAGCGGCGCCCAGATCAGCCCGGCATATCTGGCGAAAGCGCTACTCATAGCCGTGGCAGCCAGTAGAGGCAGGCATAGATCGGGATCCAGGCGATCACGACGAAATTCCAGTACATGGCATTGTCCTGCACGTCGCCGTAGCGGCGCGGATTGTCGGCGTGGCGCGTGAACATCAGGGCGGTCAGCACCAGCGTGTCCGCCAGGTCGGTGAGGATATGGGTGGTGTGCAGGCCGAGCAGCACCCAGGCCACCGAACCATAGGCATTGTCGTCCCACTTGATCCGGAGCGCCGGGAACTCGAAGATGCGCACCATGAGCGGCAGGATGCCGAGCACCGACATGACGACAAGCCCGATCTTCACCCGGCGCAGATCCTGTTTGCGCGCCCAGGCCGCCACCATCACGTTCGGCACGACGCTCACCAGCAACAACACGGTGAGGATCGTGCCCGGCAGCAGATCGGGCGGCGGTGCATTGATGGGCCAATGCGGCGCGATGCTCATCAGGTAGAGATAGATGGCAATCGTCAGCGCAAAGCCGGTTCCCTCGATCAGCATGAAACCGAGCGTGCCCCACCAGGTGAGGCTGGCCGTGCCCAGACCGTGCAGAGGAAGTTGTGACACATCGAGGACGACGCGTTGCTTCATGAATCATCCTCCGGATCGCCTTTCGGCCAGAACCAGCCGATCAGCGCGATGGCCAACGGAATGGTGCCCCAGACGACCGCCCAGGGTGAAAAGATCGACCAGATCAGCAGAACCGTGGTGGCGATCGCGGCCCAGAACGGCCAGATCGAGTTTTGCGGCGAGGATTCGCGTGCCTCCGGCAGTCCCTCGACGACGCTGGTCACCAGAAGTTCGCGCTGGTCCACCTGAAGCCCTGCGGCCACCGGCAATTCATCCGGATCGGACCATAGCGGTTCGCGCGCGCTGATGACCGGTATGGAACGGAAATTATAGGGCGGCGGCGGCGAAGAGGTCGCCCATTCGAGCGTCGCAGCGCCCCACGGATTCGCACCCGCCAGTGCTCCATGCCGGGCGCTCCTGACGATGTCGATGAAGAACATCAGGAAACCGAGTGTGAGAATGCCAGAACTCAAGCTGACAAACAGATTGAGCCCGCCCCAGGGCATTTCCGGCTGATAGGTATAGATGCGCCGCGGCATGCCTTCGAGCCCGAGGATATGCATCGGGAAGAAGGTCAGATTGAAGCCGGCGAAGACCAGGCCGAACACCCATCGGCCCAGCCGCTCACTCATCATCCGCCCGGTCATCTTGGGAAACCAGTAGTAGACGGCGCCGAGCAGCGGAAATACCGCGCCGCCGACCAGCACATAGTGGAAATGTGCGACGACGAAGTAGGTGTCGTGCACCTGCGTATCGAGCGGAACCGAGGCGACCATGACGCCGGTCAGGCCACCGATCACGAATGTAAAGACGAATCCGATGACGAACAGCAGCGGCACCTTGAACACGGGCCGCCCGTCCCAGAGTGTTGCGAGCCAGCAGAAGATCTGCACGCCCGCGGGCACGGCGATCGACATGCTCGATGCGGTGAAGAAGCTCGCCCCCAGCCGCGGCAGGCCGGCGACGAACATGTGGTGCACCCAGAGGCCGAAGGCGAGAATGCCGGTGGCGATCAGCGCCATCACCATCGGCAGGTAGCCGAAGACCGGGCGCCTGGCAAACGTGCCGACCAGGGTGGAGACCATGCCGACCGCCGGCAGGAAAATGATATAGACCTCCGGATGGCCGAAGAACCAGAACAGGTGCTGCCAGAGCAGCACATCGCCGCCCTCGGCGGGATTGTAGAAATGCGTGCCCACCAGCCTGTCCATGATCAATGTCGAACTCGAGACCATGATCGCCGGCATGGCCATGATCACCAGGAAGGAGGTCACCAGCATCGACCAGACGAATAGCGGAATGCGGTCGAGCGACATGCCCGGCGCCCGCTGCTTGAACACGGTGACGACGATCTCGACCGAAATCGCCAACGCCGAGACTTCGGTGAAGGTGATCATCTGCGCCCAGATGTCCGCCCGTTTGCCGGTGCCATATTCCGGTCCGGAGAGCGGCACATAGGCGAACCAGCCGACATCGGGTCCGACATCGAGCGCAAACGCGATCCATAGCAGCAAGCCCCCCGCGAGATACATCCAGTAGGAAAAGGCGTTCAGGCGCGGGAATGCGATGTTGCGCGTGCCGACCATCAGCGGCACGAGATAGACACCCATGGCTTCCATGACCGGCACGGCGAACAGGAACATCATGTTCGAGCCATGCATGGTGAAGATCTGGTTGTAGCGGTCCGGACCGATGAAGCGCGCTTCTGGCTGCGCCAGTTGGATGCGCATCGCCACTGCCAGCAGCCCGCCGAGCAGCAGGAAGACGAAGGCGGTGGCGACATAGCGCTGCCCGATGATCTTGTGGTCCACCGTCGAAAGCGCCCCCCAGATCCCCGGCTTCGTCTGCCAGGTTTTGGCTAGCCTGCGTTCGAGCTCGGCATTGTCGAACATGCTGTCCAATTGCGGGGGTTTGCTGTCCTCAGTCATTTGAGGCTCTCCAGGTAAGCGGAGAGCGCTCGCAATTCGTCGCTCGTCAGCGGCACCAATGGCWTGTTGTTCCCCGGTTTGAGGGTTTGCGGATCTGCTATCCAGGCGGCGAGCGAGCCGCGCGTCGTCTCGACAAGGCCTGCAGCGATCGTCGTGCGGCTGCCGACATGCGTCAGGTCTGGACCGGTCTTGCCTGCGGCTAACGTCCCGCGGATCGTGTGGCAGGCGGCGCATGGCTTGCTCAGGAACACTGTGTGGCCGGTGCTGGCCTCGGAGTTGATCGAGGCGACAGCCTGCGCGCGCTGCGCCGCTGACCAACGTTCGTAGTCCGCCGCGGTCTCGGCGATCACCAGCACCGCCATATGGCTGTGCTGCAGGCCGCAGAATTCAGCGCATTGCCCGCGATAGACGCCGGGGCGCTCGGCGCGGATCGTCAGGCTGTTGTGCCGGCCGGGCACGAGATCCTGCTTGCCGGCCAGGCTCGGCACCCAGAAGGAATGAATGACGTCTACCCCCTCCAGTTCGAGCCGGACATTCTTTCCGACCGGAATGTGGATCTCGTTGGCGGTTTCGAAAGCGAGCGCCGGGTTCCTGTCGGGATAGATGACCTGCCACCACCATTGCTGGCCGCGTACGCGGATCGTCAATGCGGCGTCACCCATCAAGGCGATCCGGTGGGTTGCGAGAAAACTCGTTAGCGTCAGCCCTGAAACGATCACGACCGTGCCTGCGACGGCAGCCAAGACTGCCAGCCGCAGCGTTCTCTCCTGTTCGGCACCGCCCGGCTGTCCGCTCCCTCGTCTGCGCAGCAGCGCCCAGACAAGCACGCCGACAACCGCCAGCCAGACAACCGTGCAGACCACGGCGAAGACCAGGATCAGGTGCCTGAGTTCGACCGCCACCGCCCCCTGCACATCGAGCGCCGATTGCGGATTGTCGCAGCCGGCCAGGATCAAGGCAGAGACCAGAGATGCCAACCGCCCGATCCACTTCATGGAGACGGTCCTTGATCGACCTTCGCCCCCGAAGGCCCCGGATCAAACTGGATCACCGCCGGGCCGCGGTTTTCCGAAGGCCGCGTATGCTTGTCGTCATTGCGGCTCGGCGCTGTCGTCTGCACCGAATAGGCGCCGATGGTGCGGACATAGCCGGCAAGCTGCCAGATCTCATCGCTCGTCATCTTGTCGCGGAAAGCCGGCATGCCGTGCGGACGGCCGTCGCGGATGGAGGCGACGACCGACACCATTTCTGGCCCGTAAAGCCACCAGCCGTCGAGGAAGGATGGCCCGATGCCGCCGCGGCCATCGCCATGGCAGGCCGCGCAGCCGAACCAGGAATAGAGCCGCTTGCCCTGGCTGAGATCATAGGAATCGCCCTCATAGGGCTTGCCCAGGGCGAAATAGACTTCGGGGGGCGCGCCGCCGATGCCGTTCGGCATCAGCCGGAATTTGTCCAGCTCCGCCGAGAGCGGTGGTGCCAGCCGGAATTCGCGCTCGCCGCGCAGCCAGCCCATCAGAACCGCAGCCGTCACACAGCAAAGGATCGCCGCAAGCACCAGCGCTCCTATCCGCAGTTTTTCTGCCGCCGACTCCCAGGTCATCTCAAACCACGCTCAACGAATTCAGTCGACAGGAATCTCGCGCGAAGCCGTCACGAAGACAGGCAGCAATTTGTAGGAAGGCGTCTTCGATTTGGCATCGTGAAGGGAGAGCGGGAAAAGCGGATTGCATTCGGGGTAATAACCGGCGCAACAGCCTTTCGGTATACCGTATTCGACGATGCGCAGCCCCCTCACCTGACGCAGCGTCTGCGCCTCGATCGCGGTGGTGAGATCGACACTCTGCCCATCGGCAAATCCAAGCGCGGCAATATCCTCCGCATTCATGAACACCACTTTTCGCGTGCCTTCCACGCCGCGGAAGCGGTCGCTGTAGCCGTAAATGGTCGTGTTAAACTGGTCGTTGGAGCGCAGCGTGGCTAGGTGCAATGCAGCGCGGCCCGTCTCGATGGCGAATTCCGGAAACAACCGCTCTGGCGTGATGAAATTCGCCTTGCCGTTCGGCGTCACCCATTTCCGCTCCCGGGCGGGCAAAGGCCGCGGGATCCCGCCGGGACGGAACATGCGCTCGTTGAAATTCTTGAATGTCTCAGGATAGGTCCGCTCGATGGCGTTGCGGATTTCCGCATAATTCGCCAACCAGGCCTCCCACGGCACCTTTGTCTCGCCGAGCGTCGCCTTGGCAATGCCGGCGATGATCGCCGGCTCCGAGAGCAGTTCGGGGCTTGCGGGTGCTGTCATGCCGCGCGAGCCGTGGAAGTGCGCCACCGAGCTTTCGATCGACACGGCCTGCGGGCCACCTTCCTGCTTGTCGACCTCGATCCGGCCGAGGCAGGGCAGAAGATAGGCGATTTCGCCATGGATGACATGGTTGCGATTGAGCTTGGTCGCCACCTGCACGGTGAGCCGCAGTTTTCGCCAGGCGCTCTCCATGACCTCCGTGTCCGGCACGGCCCGCAAGAAATTTCCGCCCAGGCCGAAGAAGGCGCGTGTTTCGCCGCTGATGATCGCCTGGCAGGTCTCGACCGAAGAATGGCCGGTCCAGCGCGGCGGCTCGAACTGATAAAGCTCTGCGAGCTTGTCGAGCGGCACCAGGCCTGGCTTTTCGGTAATGCCGACCGTCCGCTGACCCTGGACATTGGAATGGCCGCGCACGGCGCAGATAGCGGCGCCCGGTTTGCCGATATTGCCGCGCATAAGTGCCAGATTGGCCACCATATGCACGTTGTCAACGCCCATGACATGCTGTGTCAGGCCCATGCCATAGACGATCAGCACGGCGTCGGACTTGGCATAGATCTGTGCCGCCTCGGTCATCTGCTCGCGCGTCAGTCCCGAAACGCGCTCCAGCTCGGACCATTCATGCTGCCGCGCGGCGGCGGCAAAATCTTCGAAGCCCGCCGTGTGCTGCTTGATGAAATCATGGTCGAGCACATGCTTCTTGTCGGCTGCAGCGATTGCGGCGGCAAAGGCGACGGTGCTGGCCTCCGCCGGATTTTTGGGCACGTCATCGTCACCGGACACCTTGCTGGTGCCGGATGCCTTGAGCCAGTCATCGGCCTCGATCAGCGCCTTGCAGACGCCGAACAGAGCCGCGGTGTCGCCGCCATTCCTTACCTGATAATATTCGGAGGAAATCGGCGTTTCCTTGCCCGTTAGCATCTGGCCGGGCGCCTGCGGATTGACGAACCGCTCCAGGCCCCTTTCCCTCAGCATATTGAAGGTGACGATCTTGACGCCGCGCTCGACCGCATCCTGCAGGTCATGAAGCATGCGCGGCGAGGAAGTGCCGACATTCTGGGCGATGTAGAAAATGCAATCCGTGTTCTGGAAGTCGCTGAGGATCGCCGTGCCGACCGACGCGCCGATGCTTTCCGGCAGTCCCACCGATGAACTCTCGTGGCACATGTTGGAACTATCCGGCAGGTTGTTGCTGCCATAGATGCGCGCGAAGAGCTGGTACATGTAGGATGCTTCCAGCGAAGCGCGGCCGGATGTGTAGAAATCCACCTGCTTGGGCGACAGCGCGCGAAGCTCGCGTCCAATCTCCTCGAAGACAGCCTCCCAGGCCACAGGCACATATTTGTCGCTCGCGGCATCCCAACGCATCGGATGCGTCAACCGGCCCTGTTCTTCGAGGTCATGGTCGCGCCAGCCTTCGAGTTCAACCAGGGTGTGGGCCGCGAAGAAGGCGCGGCCGGCGCGGCGGCTTGTCACCTCCCAGGCCGTGGCCTTTGCGCCGTTCTCGCAGAATTCGAGCGGACGGGTTTTGGCGGGCTTGGCCCAGGCGCAACTGACGCACATATAGCCATCGGGCTTGTTCTGGTGGGCGAGCAGCGCGGGGCCTTTAGCCGATACATGTTCGCGCAACAGGATCTGGCTGACGGATTTCGCCGATCCCCAGCCTCCCGCAGGTCCGGAATAAACTTTGATGTGCGGTTTGGTTGGATGGCCTGACATGCTCTGCTCCCGTATTGTGCATTCCTAACGGGGTACGAAACCGCATGTTCCCGCGCCGCTTCCTGCCGTACAGCCAAAGTGGCTGCGCCATTTCACTGCGGTGATGCGAATATTAGAGGGAGGTCGAGAGACCTTCGACGACCGGCCCGAGTGGAATGAGGTCCACGGATGCCCGTCGAAAAACAAGACCGATGATGAAGATCCGCCATGACCAACATGTAACGTGCCGGACGGAATATCGACGAACTCGAGCTTGGATCTTCATCACGCGCAACTTCGTCGGTCAGCTGCAGCGTGTGTTGTCAGAAGCAACATGGCTTTCCTTGGGCCAGCGGTAGGCAATGCAGTCCTCAATCGAGATGAGGACCTCGTCAAGCTGCCAACCGGCCCGCCTAGCGTAGTCAATGATTTCAACGATTTTGTCGTCGATCACATCCCGCAGATCGGGAATCGTCTGGGGGCCTTGGTCGCGGTTTGCCATAGCAAGAGCTCGTTCAATTCAACGCTGTCTAGTAAACGTTTCCGGATTGGGAGCGTTCGTACGCTTAATTGTAAAAGTGGCATACGGTTCCAGCTGGCGGGGGTGGGATCGCAGGTTCGGTCTGAAAGCGTACAGAAGCTCACGAGAGCTGAATGGGAACCGTTAGAGTGGAAAGCAACTATGGTGGTCATCCGGAGTTTGAAATGCCACGCTATTTTTTCCATATGCGCGAAGGCGATGATTTCATTGAGGACTTGGAGGGTATTGATTTACCTGACGCCGCATCCGTTCACGACGAGGCGATCCAGGCCGCACGGGAAATCATGGCGGATCGGATCAGATCAGGCCAAGTGCTGGACGCACAGGAATTCCTGATCTTCGACGAGAACGGCAAGCAGATTTCCCAGTTTCCGTTCAGAGCGGCTTTGCATCTCGAATAGCGATGAGGTTGGTTCACTGGCCGAGCAGAACACGCCGATACTCCGCCTCAGCCAACCCGTAGCATCCCTCGGCGATCTTTTCCAATCGAGGGCGATCCCGCACTGTGATTAGCCCGCGATCAGCGCGGACCAGATGATCGCCCTCCAGAATATGGATCGCGTTTGTAACGCCGGAGCGACGGACCCCTAGCATCAGGGCCAGGAAATCGTGTGTGAGAGCGATCTCGTCACCCTCGATCCTGTCGTGCGCCATGAGAATCCAGCGTGCCAGTCGTTGGTGGATATCGTACCGGCCGTCCGACAGCGTGGTCGCTGCGATCTGGATCATGAAGACGTGCACGAAGCGGAGTATCAGCGATCTGATTTCGACGCTTTTTTCCATCGCTCCATGAAGATCCGAAGCCCGGACACGCAAGGCGTGTCCGCCGATCTCCATAAAAGCTTTATGAGGGCTGCTCGGCACGCCAAGGACGACCGGCAGCCCTGAGCATCCTTCCTTGCCGATGCAGCCGACCTCGATTTTTTCGCCGGCACTGTCCGTTACGATCTCCGAGGAGAGTCCACCCTCAAAGAAATAAACGTGTTCAATCGGTTCGTACGGCTCATGCAGCACCGCGCGCGTTTCGAGATCAACTGGCGTCAGCAATGGATCAATGTGTGAAGCCTGTTCTGCCGACAAAAGGGAGAGCAGTCCGTTGATGTGGTTATACATTGCATTTTCCTCACAGCCAGGCGGCTCGATTGCGGAAGCAAAATCATCCCTCGATTGAGGTAAAACGGTCGATCTCGAAGCCGGTTCAAAAGCGCTCGGTGGTTACGCGAGCAGCGAGCAAGACAGGCTGCACCGAGCGCCGGTAATCTGGGATCTCCATGGAAAAAGAGGACCGCCGGACGGGATGGGAACTCGCCTGCCATTTGGTTGACCACGGGGAGAAATCACAGAAAATCCCATATCTTTCGTGCCGCCATGTCCCGTTGACATGGGCGCTCCAACCAAGCGCCTGCCGTTTTGATGTTCCTAGTCGATCTCTGCTTCAGCATCACTGTACGCTATCGCTCCATGGTAATTCTCTAGGAACACACCGCCTTGAGGACGGTTGAGCTATGCGAGGCCGCTGTTGGTCTCATCGGGTAATTCAAGGAGAAATAGCATGGCAACTCAAGGTGGATCACACGAGCAGCACGTTAAAGCAGGCCAGCAAACCCACAAGAATGCAGGTGCTTCTTCCTCAAGCTCCAATGATGACAAGTCGGGCAACAGTGCGCGCGGCGGCAAGAACGAGCAGCAGTCGAAGGCTGGTGAGCAAAGCCTTAAGAACAGCAAGTGACACTGCCAGATGAAAGGCCCGCCCGACGCGGGTGTTTCACCCTTATCGCAATGTCCCCGTGAAAATATTGTCGAGCGGTTTGAATGGATGACCAAGGTGAGAATTTTATCCGTGCGCGAGCCCACGCGATCTGGCTCCAAGCCGGCATGCCAGTAGGGCGGGATTTGGAAAACTGGCTACAGGCAGAGAGTGAGCTTGCAGCTTTCACTCAGAGCGTAAACGGGTCGAAGCGAAACCGTTGGCATTGGTACAAGCCACGCCGCAAGACAGATCGGCAAGCGACACCAACACGCATCGCCAGAAACTGACGATCGACGCAATCTCGGTTGCTAGACCACGATCAAAAAGAAGCGCGGGGTCATTTGCTCGATTCTAACCAGCAAAGACGCGTCGGCGTCGAACGGCAGCCGCAAGCGATGATGAGGCGCTCTCTCTGACGCGATTCGATCGCAAAGCAACCAACCCAGTCCAAAGGTAAGATCATGATCGACCGGCACAATGCTACCTCTGAACATCATCGTCTCGATACGGAGGCTAACGGATGCAGCGGCGATGGTTCTCCCCGCGATGAAAGCTCGAAAGAAGACGTTTCGTCACTCGACCAGCGCCGCCCGCCGGGTATATCCCCTCGCGATGCAAGGCTTTTGATCAGCGGCTCCCCGATATCAAATCGTGGGTCGGATCTGGCTAGCGCAAGTCGCCGTAGCGGCGGAAGTGCGAACGACCCTCACGGGGGCCATGAGCGGCCCGACAATGAGTTCAGGACTTCTGAGGCAGATCCCGTCCAGGAGCTTGTTCCCGGTGGCCAAGGCGCCGAGCGGCCGCCATATGGCCAGCAACAATTAGAAGAGGGATTGCGGGACACGAAAACTCCGGAGGCCACTCGCATGACGGATGATGTCGCTACAGCCCCCGACCTAGTTGACGACGACACTCGCTCCTCGGCTCTCGAACCGCGGATCGATCCGACCTCGATCGAGGGAATTTATCGTAAAGGAATGGCCGAGGGTGGTGCGGGAGCGAATGCTGGCAACCCCCGATCTCCACAGGGCGTTGAGATCGTTCCATCTTTCTCATTGGCGTATACAGACAGTCAGAAACCCAACCTGCCGGATGCTGTCGATGAAGAGATGACCCGCATCGCGGACGGAGCCGGTATCGGCCAAGAGCCAGTTGAGCGCCGCGCCAACACTATGATTTTTGACAAGCGCGAGGGCAACTTCGTTATCCAGCACGAGGAGCATGGGACTGGCGTTACGTCACAGGACCATACTGCCTCGTAGACGCTCGACGCCGCTGGCGGCAGTGGCACCTGACCCCAGAACCAGATGTACCGTCGTCCTCAAGCGGGCTTGTCGAACAGCGACGACACGGCGTCTCACTCGAAACACTTAGAAGGCAGGATCGTCGATTGCGTCTTTCTGGATCGGCTTTTCCGCCGTAAGGAAATTGCCGACCGGGTGCAGCGACTCAAAATTGTCGCAAGCGACTTTGATAATCACCAGGATCGGCACTGCCATAAGTGCGCCGACAAAGCCCCAGAGCCAGGACCAGAAAGAGATCGAGATGAACACGAACACGGCGTTCAGTTCCAGTCTCCTTCCCAGAAGCATCGGCGTCAGGAACTGGCCCTCCAGAATATGGACCAATAGAATGAAGCCCGGGGCAATCAAAGCGTAAAAAGTGTCGTCGAATGTGGCGATCGATATCGCGCCCACCAAGACGATGGCGACGAGCGCGCCCACATAGGGCAAGTAGTTGAGGACCGCAGACGCCACGCCCCAAACCAGAGCGTTCGGCATCCCGAGCAGCCACATTCCCGAGCCCACGACGATTCCGACGATGATGTTGATCACCGTGATTGTAAAGAGGTAGCGTGATATCTCCGACTGAACGTTGTAGATGACCTTGAGCGCCTTCTTCTTGTCGCTGAGGTTGGGGAACACCTGGATTATCTTCTGGTAAAACAGGGTTCCGGACGCGAGCAGAAAAAGCGAGAGCACGAAGGTCACTGCAAGCGTGGTGCCTACCGAAAGGAGGTTTCCCGCTGCTCGCGAGACTATGCCTGGCTGAGCAACTACCACCTTCTGGGTGGTGGCGTCGTCGACGTTCTCTGAAACCTTGTCAATTTGGGCGGTCGCCTTTATCGCCTTATCGAACATGTGCCGAACTGTGTCGGCCCGTTCGCGCAGTTTGTCGCCGATTTCAGGCGCGTCGCTTATCATTTGAGAAATGGGGCCACTTGTGAAATAGCCAAGGGTTCCGAGGCAAAAGGCCGAGATGACTATGAGAATAGTCGCCCCCACCGCGGACGGTACGCCCCACTTTCCGATGTACCGTACGACCGGGGTGAGTGTCGTCGCCAAGATGAAAGCAAGGAAGACGGGCGTGAGGAAATCCCGGCCGATGTAAAGGCCATAAACCGCCAACATTAGGAATATGCCGACGATGTAGGGATGGGATCGCTTTGCCGGGGTGAGCCGGCGCGACCACCGCTTCTTGACACTATCCCCGGACATGAGTTTCTCCGTATAGCATTACGCGAATTTGCCGCTGCATTTGGCTGCGGGCATTGTCCGGATCGTCGGGCAGGCCTTTTCGTGCCTGAATAGGTTGTTCGCCCTTTGCGACGATCGCGGCACCGCTCCCGCTTTTCTGACCACCCCAGATCGCACCGTAGCTTGCAGCCTCGATTTCCTCGGCGGAAATTACTGTCGGGAGCATTCAGTTGCTGCAGGCAAACCACTCCGGGAGATGCCTTAGCGAGCCACCGCAGAAATACTTGTAGGCGGACGTGCACGCCGTTGAGATTGTGAGTGGCGATCCTCAAGTCGTGGACTCTTCCGAGCGAAAGAATACCTCCCACAATGATGCATTCGCTCAATGCCCATCGACATGAGAAGGTTCCGGATGCACCAGAACTGCGCAAGTCGAACTGTTAATCTTCGGCCGGCCCCCTGATCCGGTGGCTGCACTGAAACCGACATGAACCGGATTGGAGATTGTGGCGGGCCGCGCCCCGCGCGGGAATGCTCGCGCATCAGCTCTTGATTGCCCTGCCACCGGCTGCAAGCAACGCCGCTGTTACAACCCGCCATAACTCAGCACGATCTAATACCTCATATAAGTTCATCCGATCGGGCAAATCAATTAATTCCAGTCCTCGACAGGCTGAACAGAGAATCGCACTCAGCTTCGGTGCTCTGGTTTCACCAGGGCGGCGGCCCGAAGTTGAACCTACTCTCAAAGCGAATCTGAACATCGGTCAAGCACGACGATTGGCGGCGCTCGTCGTGTACCTTATCAATCGAGAACAACGCAAAGCCGGTGCACAGGGGACGTGCGCCGGCTTTTCTTGTTTCACGCTGAATCTTTTGCCCGAAGACGGCGATTGCAGAGCAGTACCTCTCGATGGCCGAGCACGGATAACCGAGCCACTCGCTACCATGGCATCTCATCGTCATGTTTGATCAGCAGCAAGGTCGCCAACATCTTGGCGTTCTTGGTTGCATATCCGTCGCGATCGTTATTGAAGTAGATCCAGACGGTTTTGGCCCCGCTGTCGACGATGCGCGCAGCCCAAACAGCCAGCTCAGCCTCGCTGTAGTCATGGCGGTACCACTGGTTGACGCCGTGAAAACGGATGTAGACATCATCAGCAGTCTTGACCAACTCGTCGGGCAGGCGCGGTCCACTGGGCGAGCAGAATATCGCTCCAGCGGCTCGAAACGCGGCGTAGACGTGCTCATTCCACCAGCTCTTGTGGCGGAATTCCACGACATTGCGATGGCGAGGATCCAATTGTCCGAGGATCAGTTCGAGCTTGCGGGGATCATAGCGAACGCTCGGCGGAAGCTGGAACAGGAAACAACCCATTTGAGGCCCGAGCAAATCCGCAATATATCCGAAATCGTCGACAAGTTCCTGCGTTTCTTCAAATCGCCGCACATGCGTGATCAGTTCGCAAACTTTGATCGTATAGACAAAATCCTCGCGAGCCTGGCGCAGCCATGTCCTGACCGTCGCGACGGTCGGCCAGGAATAAAATGGCGCGTTCAGCTCAACCGTGTGGAATTCACGCTGGTATATCGAGAACCACTCATCGCGCGGCACGTCGTCCGGATAGAACTTACCTTTCCAATGCCAATAGTACCAGCCCGAACAGCCTATATTGACCCGGGACGAAGGATGAGCCGCTCGCCCTGGAGGCGTCGCTTCAGACTGGCTTTTCAGCCTCGCAGCATGCATTCGGCTGGCGCGGTCCAAATTAGCCTGCCTCTGAGCTTCGCGTCGCGCAGCCCGCCGCTCGCGTCGCTGCTGAATTTCCTCTGGCGAGCGATCAGGCATGGATGTTTCCGACTATCTTGTGCGTGAGCTGTTAATATCGTTTGCCGACGCGGCCAATTGGCCGCCTTCGCGCACCAATCCAGGCGACTTGTCAACCACAACTTTTCGACGATGGTCGATAGTTAAATCATGATTTCCCCGCCCGTGACGGGTATGACGGCTCCCGTCATATAGCTGCCGTCCTCGGACGCCAGCAGCACGTAGGCGCCAGCCAGTTCGGCGGGCTGACCCGCACGACCGATTAATGTTTTGCTGCCGAACAATGCCGACTTCTCCGAAGGCATCGTGGAGGGAATCAGCGGCGTCCAAATGGGCCCAGGTGCGACAGCATTGACCCGAATGCCTTTATCGGCGAGCATTTCCGCGAGCCCGGCCGTGAAATTCGAAACAGCTCCTTTGGTCGAGGCGTAGGCGAGAAGATGTGACGATGGCTGCCGAGACTGGATCGACGTCGTATTGATGATCGATGCACCCGGTTTCATATGCGGAACCGCAGCTTTCGCAAGAAAGAACGGCGCGTAGATATTTGTCCGAAACGTCTCGTCCCACTCGTCGGCGGTTATGTCGCTAATGGAAGAATACGTCCTTTGAAAGGCCGCGTTGTTGACGAGGATGTCGATCCCGCCCAACTCGGAAACGGCCCGCTTCACGAGAGAAACGCAGTGGTCCTCGGACTTTATGTCACCGGCCACGACAATAGCGCGGCGTCCGGCGGCTTCGACCCACCTTGCAGTTTCACTCGCGTCTTCGTCCTCGTTCAAATACGAGATTAGTACATCAGCACCCTCACGGGCATACGCTATCGCGACTGCGCGTCCAATTCCCGAGTCCGCCCCTGTGATTACGGCAGCTTTGCCCTTGAGTTTGCCACTGCCCTTGTAACTGTCTTCGCCATGATCGGGCACGGGGTCCATGAGCTTGGTTTCGCCCGGGGGAGACTGTTGTTGCTTCGCTTGCGGAGGCATAGGATATTTGTTGTCTGACATGGTTGTTTCCTTCCAATTGATCGTGACAACAACCCCGCGCTCGAGATGTTCCTGCCGGAAGGCCTTTTCCCCTTTGGTAATCTTCAGCCTGCGTGAAGGCTCTGGCCTGATGCCGCTCGGCCGTCCGGTTGGAGTCGAACGCCGTGTTCGTTTATTTCCATCTCATTCTGGTCGTTGCTCTGGGGATTTGTTGGGGCGCTGATGGCTGTCCATATCCTCGTCATCATCAAGGTGGCCTGCGACAACATTCAAGCTTTGAGCCCTGTCGGAGCTTCCTTCCGGGCGACCCGTTCCGTCCCTGATAGGGCCTCGAACGAATTTGCTGGTGATGCCCATCGAGCAGCTCTGGAACCATCCATGCCTGGCCCCGTTTGCAATGCATAAAATCGCAAAGGAGTCTAAGATGAAGACGGTCATTGGACTTGGCCTCGTTGCCATGTTTTCTTTCGCCAGCATCGCTGCTGCGGACGACGTCACGATTATAAAGCGCCATACCGACCCCGACCCTGATACGACGGGGAGCATTGTGCTGAAGCAACGCAATCCTGACGTCGTGGTCAAGAAGAAGGTGATCATCAAGGAAAACGACGACAATCACGGGGTGGTGATCAAGGGCAACGATGACGAAGATTGAATTTCTTCACGTGCGCCGAACGTGTATGGCGAGGGCCTGACTTAGCCATGGCTTCGCAATCGTTTGCGTACCGTGTCGCCGCCAGCTCGCTTAACCGAGGTGACGGCGACCGTACATTGCGTAATGATTTCATGTCGTTCGTCTACATGCGGCCACGCGCTTGATTTGATTTGCATAGCAACGCTAAGTTCATTTAGAGGGCCATCAAGCTTGGGTTTCGACCAATTTGATCGCAGGGCCATCACCCCTAGCCATGAAATGTTTCAAGCGCACGCTGCGACGTACTCAATCAGAGGGAAGCCGAGCGGTGCAAGGCTGACGGCATCCCTGAATGCAATGTTGCTACTCCGAAATGCGTCTCTGCCACTCTCTCAACTGATCACTGTCGGGTGTTGCGCGGCGGTCCCCCCTCACCGGCGACAGGATTAGGGAGCAGTCGGCCCTGAGCGGCCAGCGACTTTGCAAATCCCCGGGCCGCCGGCCGCTTCCTCGGTAAGCGAAATCCTCGCTCGACCAGACCACGGACCATTGGCTGCGGGTCGGCGGGGCGAGCAGCGGATCGGCGAGGCCGGTGATGGTGATGCCGGGCCGAGGTTCACTATGAGCAGCCGCTCGTCTTCGGGCATCCCGACGAAAACGCGCAGCAAGAATGCCTTTTCACCGATTACGCCTGCGTCCCGGCGGCTGCCAGCAATCGGGGCGCACTGAGCGGGCTAAGACTTCGACGGGAATGCAAAGCGACCACGATGGGAAAGGCGCTCAACACGTTGATCTAATAAGAGCTAGATCGTTTTCAAACTGGACTTTGGACAGCGGCATATCCGCCTCAAGGACAAAGCCGCTTGTTTCGTATGAAAAGTCCAGGTCGCCATAGCTGCGGAGGCTGGCAGAAACCAGCTGTGAGCCAAAACCCTTGCGAACCGGTGCCGACACTGCTGGCCCGCCGATTTCCCTCCACGACGACAAAAGGTGGTCGCCATCGTCACGGCGCTCAATCCGCCACCTGATCTCCACATATCCGCTCTCGTTCGACAGCGCTCCGTATTTGCAGGCGTTGGTCAGAAGCTCGTGAAGCACCATGGAGAACGACAGGGCCGCTTCTGGACCGAGCGTCACTTTCGGACCGCCCGTTTTGATGCGGTCACTCGCTTCCAAGCCGATGGCTGCTTTCGCAGCCTCGACGATATTTTCGAGCGTTGCACTGAGCCATTGTTTCTGAAGTAGGATGTCGTGAGCATTGGAATAGGCCGATATACGGGATTGGATTTTTTCACGCGCGTCGTGGAGCGAAGCCGAGTTTCTCATCGATTGTGTCACAATGGATTGGACGACAGAGAGAGTGTTTTTCATACGATGATTGAGTTCGTGCATCATCAATCGCTGACGTTCTGCCTGTTCCCGCTCTCCGGTTCTGTCGCGAAGAATCTTGACGAAGCCGATTACCTTGTCGTCCACGGTTTTCAACGCCATCATCTCGCCAGACGCCCAGAAGCGCGATCCGTCTGCGCGCAAATGCCACCGCTCGTCACTGCCTCGGCCTCGGTGAAGGGCGGCGGTCATCTCTGACTGGGGCACTCCCCGTTCCCGGTCCTCCTCGATAAAGAAAGACGTAGCCGGTTTGCCGATCATTTCTTCGGCCGTCCAGCCCAGCACCTTGTGGGCGCCCTCGTTCCAGCTCGTAACCAGACCATCGAGATCCATCGAAATTATCGCATAGTCGATGGCGCTCTGCACAATAGCTTCGAGGAAGCGTTCCCGCGAAGAAATCCGGTCAGAYGGGAGTTCGATTTTCACGGTATTCCTTTCCAGGCAGTGCACATGAGAAGAGCATCGAAGCAGCTTTGTCCGGCTTGCCAGAATGGTCCTCAGCCTCACTTTTTGGACAACGCGTTTAAGCGAGCGACAATATCCGAGAAGCTGTAGGGTTTCGAGAAGAATTCGGCGTCTGGTGGCAACTCTATGTCACCCGGGGCCAAGCGGCCCGAAGCCACGATGATGCCGGCTTGGGGAAACCTCTCAGCGACGGCGCGCGCCAGATCGACACCCGACAATCTGCCAGGCATCTGGATATCGGTGAAAAGGAAATGGATCGTCTGCTCTTTGATTATGCCGATCGCCTCGTCGGCCGAGGCAGCTTGGATGACTTCGAACCCCGCGTCCTCCAGCGCGTCGATAATGGTCAAGCGAATCAACACCTCGTCCTCGACCACAAGCACTCTGCGCATTTCCACTTTCCTCGGGTGACATGCTGTTCACGACCGAAATGAGATCGCTCCGCTTAAGTTCCCGCACGTTCGGCAGTGCGTTGGCAGAGAACATAACGAACCAGCAACGCGCCGAACGCATAGAGTGTTTTGGCAGCGAATGACGATCGTTGCCAGGCAAAGACGGCTAGCAAGAGTTAGCGATTATGTCTCCCTCGGCTTTCCCTATCCACGAAGAGAGCAATCTTCGACTGCGTCTCCTCCATCCCGAAGAGCTTCAGCATGCAGTTGTCAGCAAGATCGACGATGGCGGCCGCGGCTTCAGCGGGCGTCCAATCTGCGGCGATGCTGCATCCATGATATCGTTGAAATGATCTTCCATGGACTCGTAACACTCCAGGAAGCGATCATCGCAATAGCCTTGTAGGCACGGACGGTTCATTTATTTCTCCTGCCGACCCAACGAAGTCAGGAATCACCGGTTCCCTACAGCGGATTGACGCATCCGGGATCACCGTCGAACTTAGACGAATTCACATCTCGCGACACGCGGTGAAATTGCAGTTGACCGTTCAAATTGTGCCCCGCCAACATCGGCTTGAGATCGGCATGCGGCGTTTCTTTGGACAGCCAAGCGTCGTAAAATTCCGGATCGTGGATGTATGCAATGCGGTCATGAAGCTGGTTCGTGGGCGCGACGGCCTGGCCGGTGATGATCGTGCAGCTGTAGACATCCATTGCAATGTTATAGGCTCAGAGACCCGCAAATGCGAACGGCGTCGGGCCGGGCAGAAAGATGAACCATGGGTCTTTGCCGCCATCCTCGCCTTGGTCCACTCGTAATATCCGTCGGCGGGGATCAAACAGCGCTTCGGTTTCTAAGCGTCTTTGAAGGCGCCCGACGTGTCGACTGTTTCGACCTGGGCATTGAACATCGCAGCCTTCGGCATCTCCTTCGCCCAACTCGGCACAAGCCACCAGCGGCCCTCTCTCAGCACCTGCTGACCGTCGGCGTCATGATGGATGAACGGCACCGTTTGCGTCGGCGCGATGTTATAGCGGGCCGGAACGTTCCGGCCGAACCAGGGATCGGTCAACCGATAGGGTCGGATCAATTCCGGCCACGGCAGCATTTCGGTACAGCGCCCGCACATCTCACCCCTGCTTTGTACGCTATCTGACGGTACCGGAACGCTCCGCAGTCGCAAGCGTTAATCAGAGCTGCCAGGCTCGGTTTACCATCTCCCCTCTACGGTATCCGCCCCCGAGCCGTGTACAAGGCCCACCGCGAGCCCCTCTGCGGTGGGCTTTTTCTCTTGCGCTCGCCTTGAATTGCGGATCAGGGGTGTCGACTGAAGCGCAGCACCGCTGCCTCGTGGCAATAGATCAAAAGGTGGTCTCGATCGGTTATGCCCGCGCGATAAGCGCGAAGCACAAACTCCGCAAATTCCTTGTCGTTCGATGTCGTCCGGAGGAACCAGGGCTCACGGACTACCGCATTGAAGACATCTTGCACGACTTCCATCTCCTGAGGCAGCATCACCAGTCCAGTAAACGGCATTTTCAGCCTCCCTCATTTCCTCCTCAGCCAATTCTAATACGTTTCTGGCGCAATGCCAGGATGGCGAAGAGACCCTCCAAGACTCCGAAATCCGCACCGTTGCTGCGAGACGCTGAAGCGCCGCTCGTTTCGCGTCCTGTCCGCGTCCGGCGGCCGGAGCCGCCTGAACTTCCCTTTGACCCTATGCCAGAGCGAATTGAGCCATGCCTGGCTCAGCTCGTCGACAAGCCACCGTCGGGCGACCAATGGTCTTTCGAAATCAAATGGGATGGCTACCGCATGGCGGTGCGTGTCGAGCCGCAGCGAGTCCGGCATCGTAAACTTAATGGGCGAGAGGCAATGGGAGCCCGCTTGCGTCATGACGGTCACACCCGCGCGATTTCAGCCCACAGGTTCATCGCCTCTGAACGCAGTTCGCGATGGTGGCTGGATGAGATGTCGTGGCGGGGGATGTGGAAGAGGTTGGCGATCGGATCATGGATGGAGACGAAGCGCTGTAGATGTCGCTGTGACTTGAAGCGTTTCATGATCCGTTCCCGTCGCCGGAATGGCTGGTGGGAGTTCTCCGCTCGATTGTTCAAGCCTTTGTGGTAACGATGTTCGACACCCGGCATGATCTCGCGCTTTGCAGCGTCGTAGGATCGGAGTTTGTCGGTGATCATCACCCGCGGCGGGTGCCTCTGGCTCTTCAACAGCTTGCGCATCAAGCGCTTGGCTGCCTTGGCGTTGCGACGACTTTGGACCAGAACGTCGAGGACGAAACCATCCTGATCGACTGCGCGCCAGAGCCAGTGCTTCTTGCCGCCGATCGCAACGACGGCCTCGTCAAGGTGCCACTTGTCGCCCAGCCGACCGGCGGAGCGGCTGCGGATCTCATTGGCGAAGGCGCGGCCGAATTTCTCTGCCCACAGACGAACCGTCTGATGCGAGACAATGATGCCTCGGGCCGCCAGCATGTCCTCGACCATCCGCAGGCTGAGGGGAAAACGGAAGTAGAGCCACACAGCATGGGCTATGATCTCGGCTGGGAAACGATGGCGGCGGTAAAGCGGGTCACGGTCTGTCATACCCCGTCATCTCATATCGAAATCCACGATCCGTTAAGTTGACGATGCCCCTTGGATGCCTCCTTGCGTGGTGCTGTCCCCCAGTCCTCGTCCATTGGCAGGCCGTATCTCTGTTTACCGATCGTGAACTCCCACAAGTGAGAGACGAACCAGCCCATCACAGCTTGGATGACGTCGTGCAGCACCTTCAGCGTGATCGACGTCGGCACATCGACTTCGCGCCAGATCAGAGGATCGGTATCCCGCAACTCGATACGGATCGTGGCGATTTCGTTGACGCTATCGGACATGGCAATCTTTGGGGACATGGTCATGCGGCCAATCTCGCAGATTGCGTCTTCCAATTCCAGGGTAGCAGTTCCCCGACCCTGGAGACGGGTATGTCGGCGATGCGGCAGAGCACATCGGCCAGCCAGGCCTGAGGGTCGATGTCATTGAGCTTGGCCGTTTATGCCGACCGGCGAACTATGCCGAGCGCCTCTTCTGATGGAGACGGATCACCGCGCGTTGCCGGGCAGTTCGGCTGGGAGCCGATGGTTGACAGTCGGCATAGTTCTCATGCTCAGAGGGCGTTCAGGAATTCCAGAAGCCGGTCGTTCGGTCGAAATCGCTGAGCCTTGGCACGTTCGTACGGCTTCAGCTTTGCGAGTGCGGATTCCTTCAGTTCAAGATGTGCATGAAGATAGGTCAGCGTTGTCCATCGCCTCGTGGCCCAGCCACAGGGCGATGACCGAGCAGTCGACGCCCGCCTGCTGCAACTCCATTGCAGCGGAGTGCCGCAAGACATGAGGCGACACTCGCTTCGAGCGAAGGGAGATGCAGTGCTCGCGCGCATTGGTGACATATTTGTTCAACAGTGCCTGCACGCCGTCGGCGCTGAGCTTGCCACCGTGCATATTCGGAAAGGGAGCCGTTGCGCCTCGCTTTCCGGGTGGTCGCGTCCCTGGGGGAGGTGTAGCTCGGCGGTAGCGAAGCCGCTCGCGAGCGCGCCCACAACAGCGCCGTAGCGAGTGAGCGGCGTAGCGGGTGGTCATCAATGTTTTTCCGGTAGGGTCGGGTTGTTCAAGCTCAAACCTGATGGAAAGACCACTGATGACCGACGACATGAT
>NZ_JBFUFF010000049.1:0-47218 GCF_056403555.1 Rhizobium sp. P2_G2 | reverse complement strand
ATATCGAGCTATGGCAACACGTTACGACAAGAACCCAGCCAATTTCCTTGCCGCCGCCAAAATCATTGCTACCCGCATCTGGATCAACGCGTTATGAGTCTACGGCCTAGGTTCTCGCTCTCAAGCTTTTCGAGGCTGATGCGAAGCCCGCCGACAGCGGCATCGTGAATGTGTTGCGGCGGAATCCGCGCCGCCAAACCGGCATGCAGCATTTCCTCGAAGCGATGATGAGCGCCTTGCCAGCTCAGCCGCGGGTTGACCGCGACGGCACGCACCTCCACCGCGTATCCCGCATCGCGCGCTGTCGCGACTACCCGGGCGACATTCTCCGGCGTGCGCATCGTCGTTTCGAAGACGACATTGACCTGCCGCACCGTGGCTGCGGCCAGGAGCTTTTCCGTCCACCGCCCCGCATCCATCTGCGTGTGGCGGGAGGCGGTCTCCGGATCCTGTTGCTGAAACGCCAGGAATTGTGGATGATAGGACCTGAGATCATCGCCGACGATGCGGATCGTCGGCCCGGACCGCGCAAGCTCCGCTTGGCTCGCCGTCAGGACAGCCGTCTTACCCGCGCCCGGTTGCCCGCCGAGCAGAATGAGGCACGGTCGTTCCACCCTGCCAATGTCGTCGGGCAGATAGTCGCGCAAAATGTCGGTTCGGAAGATGCTCTCATTTCTCTCCGGCGAGAGCAGGCCGGATGCCTCCTCCGCCATTGTTAGAACTCCGCCCAGAAGCGGGCCTCGTCCTGGACGCGCGGTCCCCAGACGGCGATGACGTTCTCGACCGTATCAAGCGCGTCAGCCGCGAGGCGCTCCTGGAGATCGAGGAGGTCACGACGGCGATCACGCAACCGGTCGGCCGCGGCGGGATCCTGCGCCTCGAGCTCATAGACGCGTGCCGTGACGATGGCGCGCGCCAGGTTGAGGATCCTGATGGCGATCTCGGTGCGGGCGATCGCGTCGTATCGGATTTCCTGTTCGGCCATGGTTGCTTCCTTTCGTTTCTTCAGAACTCTCAATAGGTGACGCCGCGCGCGCGGTTGATGATGCGCCGGCGGCGCTCGGACAGGATTTCCTCGCTGCCCTGCAGTCGAACCGTCTGCTGGAGAACCTTCAGCCCTTCCTGCATCGCCTCGAATGCACGGCGTTGCGCCGGCGACACGCGATTTATGACGTCCTTCTCGCCGCGCAGGATGGCGTTGCGGCCAAAACGCTCGTCGAGCGCTCGGCTGACCGCCGCAAACTCTTGCGCGACTCGAGGATCGAGCGAACCAGCGGCAATGTCGAGCTTGCTGCCTTTGTTTTTCATCTGCGCTGCCATCTGGCGTAGCGCGTCTTCGGCGGCTTGCGACAATCCGGGAATGGCGACCGCCATGCGGCGGCGCTCTTCGGTGATGGACTGGCGCTCGGCATCGAAGGCGCTTGCATAAGCAACACCAAGCGAGCGCAGTCGGAAGGATGCGTCCGGCACAGCTTGCAGCGCATCCTTGCGTTCCCGGCCGGTGGCGAGCATCCGATCCATCAGGCGATCCGAGCCACGCAGCGCGCCATAGGCGGCAGGATCATTTGTCACGGCCGCCGCGATCCGATCAGGCGCAAAGCCCTTGACGATCAGGTCCTCTATCTTTTCGACAGCGCCGGCCGGATCGCGCCAGATCCGCATAGCTGTCTCGGCGAGAGCAGCACGATTGTGGTGATAGTGCTGGGTGGCCAGCGCTCGTGGGCGCGCTTCATCGTCCACCGGCGTCCGGAACTCCGTGACCGCTGCAAGCATCGGCAGCACGGCAATCGTCTCCTTGCCAACTTCGACGCTAGCGCCGGCGACGACCTTCGACCGGTCCTTGCGCTCGGCCAGATGCTGCTCGTCGCCGAAGCGTCGAACGATCTCGAACAGCCGCGTCAGCTTCCCGCGCCGTTCATCGGTGAGATCCTCGGGCATGCGCTCAAGCACGTTGCGCTCGGCAATCGCATCGGCCTTCGTGGTGAAGGCGCTCCAGCCGAAGCGGGCTGTCAATGCATCGCTCACGGCCTTCACCTCCTGCACGAGCGAGCGATCCTCAGCGGCAAAGGCGAAGGCGGTTTTCCAGGCGTCGTCGCCACCTCGGCTGCGCACCGCCTCGATTTCGACAAGACGTGCCATAGCCTGTTTCGAGATCGTCGGGATCGACAAGGACATATAGGTTCGGCGTGTTTGGTCGCGCTCGCGAAACCGATCAGCATTCCGCCGAAACTCGGTCGCATGGGCGCGGACCAAGGGCAGCAATTCCTCCAAAGCGGCAGTCGCGACAGTGCGTTCGTCGCGCGCTGCCCGCCCCTCGACGATGTTGTCGGACCCGAGCAGACGACCGAGGCGATCCGGCGCCTTACCAACATCAGCCGCAAGCGTTCGAGGTTCGATGCCGGCATCCGAGGCAAGCGCATTCAGCACCGACAGGGCAGCATCCGGATCGCGATATATTTTTGCAAGCAACGGCCGAAGGATTTCCTCCCGCTCCTTCCACCGTGGCGACGAAAGTTGCGCCCGGCGTGCGTCCTCATCGACGCTTCGAGCAAATTCGGTGGTGGGCGGGATCAGATAGCGTCCGGCAGCCGGGATTCCTGCGGCGAGCAAGTCCGCCCTGTCCTCGCTGTAGGACACGCGCCGCTCCCGTTCGATCGCGAACCCGAGCGCCACGCTCGCCCTCTCCCAGAGCTTCGCCACCTGCTCGCGCTTTTCCGCAAGCCAGGCCAGCTGCCGGGAAACGCCCTCTTCCATGCCGGCCGCGACCGCAGCGAACGTGTCGATGCCGCGCCATCGTGCAAAATCCTGCGCATGCGCCCGATAGCCGGCCTCGCTTTCGAAATCGAGCGTCGTGGTCTTGGCCCCAGATCGTCCGAGACGATCGACAAGCTCTTTGAACAGTTCCGGTCGATGGCGCTCGCGCTCGATCCGCTGCTGCCGAGCCTCAGTGGTTTCGAGCTGCTTTGCCGTCCAGACATTGCGATCGACGACGCGTTCTTCGAAATGCCGCGCGCCAGTTTCCTCGTCGACGACCGGTACTTTCACCGTTACCTTTTCGACGCCGTGCTTGCGCAAGGTCACGGTGTCGCCCACCGAGACCCCGGCGTCCTCGAGCGCTTTCGGCAGGCTCACGCCCCAGAGGCGTTGAACGGTTCCGTCGCTGGTCCTGACATCGGCATAGGGGCTTTCCTTTGCATCCTCGTCAGCGGGCCGGAACTTGGCCATTCCTGCTTCGACCAGTTCGCCGGTAACGCCGGCGGCATGATCGACGCGCGGCTTGCGACGCCATTCCGGTTTCGTCTCGAATTCTTCTTTTGCCGCATAAAGATCGGCGCGATCGCGATGTCGGGTCATCGCCACATAAGTCAGATGCTGGTCCATCATGCCGGTGGCGAGCACGAAGGTCCGGTCGACGGTGACGCCTTGAGACTTATGGATCGTCGCGGCATAGCCATGATCGACATTGCGGTAGCTGGCCTCGCTGATGACGACATCGCGGCCATTGTCGAGATGCACCGACAACAACGCATCGCCCCGCTTGTCGCCGGTCGAGACGACCGTGCCCAGCATGCCGTTCTTTACATACTGCGGCCCGAGGTTTTTGGCGCACGGTTCCAGGAAGCGGGCGTTTTCGAGGAAGATGATCCGATCGCCGGCGGCAAACTCCCGCGCCTCCCGCGCGGTCTGAAAGGTGCGGCTGTCGGAGAGTGCGCCCTCCTGCATCATGACATTGCGCAGAGATTCGTTGAGACGCTTCACATCGTCATTGGTATGCGCCAACACCAGCAATTCATCGCCACGAAGACGGCGCGCGTCCTCGCCGCCGGCGGAGTTCCGTAGAAGGTCACGGCGGGCATCGGTCCAATCAGCGACGAGACGTTCGACAATTTCGGCGCGTGTTTCGGCCTCAGCAATGTGGCCATGCTGCGCATAGGCGTTGAGTGCCTCTTCCACCTTGCCGCGGGCAAAAAGCCGCGAGGCTTCGCGCGCCCATTCATCGCGCTGGCGCCGGACGCCCGCAAGTTCGGCAAAGCCGGCGCGCTCCGAAATCGCCCGGAAGGCGGCACCGGCCTGGATCGGCTGAAGCTGCATGGCGTCGCCGACCAGCACCGCTTTTGCGCCTGCATCTTCCACGGCTTTCAGGACGCGGGCCATCTGCTGCGAGGACACCATGCCGGCCTCGTCGACGACAAGCACATCGCCGCGACCCAACAATTCGCGCCCACTTGCCCATGCCAATTCCCAGGATGCCAGCGTGCGCGACCGGATGCCGGAACTGTCCTCCAATCCCTCAGCCGCCTTGCCGGCAAGGGCAGCCCCGATCACCCGCCGGCCTCCGCTTTCCCAGGCAACGCGCGCGGCGGCCAGCAGCGTCGACTTGCCTGCGCCGGCAAGACCGACAACGGCAGCGATACCACTGTCGCCGGTGACTTGGCGCACCGCGTCGACCTGTTCGGCGTCGAGCTTGAAAGGTTTTGCCGGATCGGCCGTTTCGATGCTTTGGACGGCTGCAGCGACTTTGCGCTGCGAGACGCCAAAGCCCTTGCGCTCCGAGAGAACCTCAGCGGACCGCGCCATGTCATATTCGATGCGCAGGATGTCGCGCGTGGTGAACACCGCCGGTTCTGCCGCCTTGCCGCTCTCAGCCGCGAGATGCTGTGGCCTAAGCATGACCAGTTCATCCGATGCCATCAGGCGCGCCCGGATATTGGCGAAATCGACGGGATCGTCGACATAGCGGTGCAGTGCCTTGGCGATATCCTTCTCGTCGAACGTAGAGCGTTCGTTACCGAGCTGCTTTAACAGAAGCGCCGGCTCGGCGAGCAGCCGGTCGGCCATGTCCTGCCGTCGGGCGAGATCGGCCGGCGCGAAATACATCTCGGCGCCCTTGCGGGCGAGCGCCGCCTTCTCCGGCCCGAGATGTTTTTGAGCAATCCCGTCGAGGCCCTGCTCCGCATAAGAGCGACCATCGAGCCGGATCTCATGACCGGCCAATGCCAGATGACGGTTCGCCGTCTCCGCCCAGGCGATTTTCCACGCCTTCATGGTTTCCTTGTCGCCGGCCCAGAGCTTGTAGACAATCTTTCCGTTCGGCCGATCCGGGGTGACGACCCGCAGCGACTCGCCATCCTCGCCAAGCACAGGAACCTTCTTTGGTCCGAACCCCTCCTCGGTCAGGGGACGCAGAGTCGTCATCAGATGGATGTGTGGATTGCCATCCTTGGCGTGAAAAACCCAGTCCGCGACCATTCCCTTCGACGTGAGATTGTCGCGCACGAATTCTCGCACCAGGGCGATATTTTCCGTCCGTGTCAGCTCTTCCGGCAGCGCGATGATCAGTTCGCGGGCAAGCTGCGCGTCGACGCGCGTCTCGAAGGCATCGAGTGCATTCCAGAGCGCCTCGCTGGCCTTGGCCACGGACGGGCCGTCGATCGCCGTCTTTACCCAGGCCGGGATCTGGTCGGGCAGCGCCAGCTCCTCATGCACCAGTTCGGAGGCCCCACCCCGGTAGCTGAAGGACGTGCCAGCCTGTTCGTCCATCATCCGGGCGCGATGGCGATAGGCGGCGGCCGAGACGATACTGCGTCCCGCTCCCCTGCTGATCACCTGCGCTCTGACGAACATGATCGCCACGACTGTCTCCGCATCGTCCAAGCACGTCGCGGCAGCGACGTATATTGCGCCCTCAAACCGATCGGACCGAAGGGCCGATGCCGCTTTTCCGGGACACGGCCTTGTGCCGGAATTCCGGTGCGACGTTTTTGGGTGATTGCAAAATAGCCTATTTAACTATCTATTTCTAGTCCGTATAATTGGCCTTGTTTCGATCAAATCAGAGCGGGAGAAAATCCATATGGCCGTAAAATCATCAATTTCCGATATTGACGCCCAAATCGACAAGCTGCGTGAACGGAGACGATTTTTGACAGTTAAATCCGCCGAACGCTTCGCGCGTGCCGCGACAAAAGTCGGATTGGCGGAGATGGAGATTTCCGACGAGGAGATCGACCAGATTTTTGAGGAGATCGCCGCGCGATTTCGCAAAGCAGAAAAGAAAACGCCTGCCGCCGCTCCTCAAACGCGTCGACCGGCAGATAGCACGGCTGGAACGGAGGCGGCGGTTTCACATGACAGCTGATCGCAAAAGCGAGGCACGCGAAAAATTCTTGTTGGGCGGCATCGTCGTCAAGGCCGGCCTGTCCAAGGTCGACCGGGCCTTCTTGCTCGGCGGATTAATTGAGCTGGCATGCGTGCGGCCGGACTCGGCCGAATACAGACGCCTGCATGAGATCGGAGAGGAGGTGTTCAAGGCCAGGTCATCGAGCACCCTCGCTTTGGACATTGAGGAGCACGTGGAATGACTTCGAAGCGCAGATCGCATCCGAGCCTGCTGCTTGTCCTGGTGCCAGTCGCCGTTACCGCATTGACCGTCTATATCGTCGGTTGGAAATGGTTGGAACTGGCCGCCGGCATGTCGGGAAAGACCTCGTATTGGTTCCTCAGGGCGTCCCCCATACCGGCGCTGTTGTTCGGACCACTTGGAGGACTTTTCACGGTTTTGGTGTTGCCACTGCATCGGCGCCGGCCGATCGCGATGGCCGGCTTGGTGTGCTTTCTCGCCGTTGCCGGCTTTTATTGCTTGCGCGAATACGGACGTCTGGCGCCGCCGGTAGAAAGCGGACTCATCACCTGGGATCGGGCGCTTTCCTATCTCGATATCATGGCGGTGATCGGAGCGCTTGCCGGCTTCATCGCGGCCGCGGCGGCTGCCCGCATATCCGTCGTGGTGCCCGATCCGGTCAAGCGGGCACGACGCGGAACATTCGGCGATGCCGATTGGCTGCCTATCGCGGCGGCAGCAAAACTCTTTCCGCCGGATGGCGAGATCGTCGTCGGTGAACGCTATCGCGTCGATAAGGAAATCGTCCATGCGCTGCCGTTCGATCCGAACGACTGCGCAACATGGGGGCATGGCGGCAGAGCGCCATTGCTGACCTACAAGCAGGACTTCGATTCCACCCACATGCTCTTTTTTGCCGGGTCGGGTGGTTACAAGACCACGAGCAATGTGGTGCCGACGGCGCTGCGCTACTCAGGTCCGCTGATCTGCCTCGACCCGTCCACCGAGGTCGCACCGATGGTGGTCGAACATCGCGCCCGCGTGCTCGGGCGCGAGGTGATGGTACTCGATCCGACAAACCCGATCATTGGCTTCAACGTTCTCGATGGTATCGAGACATCCTTGCAAAAGGAGGAGGATATCGTCGGCATCTCCCATATGCTGTTGTCGGAGAGCCTGCGCTTCGAAAGCTCGACCGGCTCCTACTTCCAGAACCAGGCCCACAATCTTCTGACCGGTCTGCTTGCCCATGTGATGCTGTCGCCGGAATACGAGGGACGGCGAAACTTACGCAGTCTGCGCCAGATCGTTTCGGAACCTGAGCCCTCGGTGCTCGCGATGCTGCGTGACATCCAGGAGCAATCTGCGTCCGCCTTCATTCGCGAAACACTCGGGGTGTTCACCAACATGACCGAGCAGACTTTTTCCGGCGTGTATTCGACGGCATCGAAGGATACGCAGTGGCTGTCGCTCGACAGCTACGCGGCGCTCGTCTGCGGCAATACGTTCAAATCGAGTGACATCGTCTCGGGCAGAAAAGACGTCTTCCTCAACATCCCGGCATCGATCCTGCGCTCCTATCCGGGCATTGGCCGCGTCATCATCGGCTCGTTGATCAACGCCATGGTGCAGGCCGACGGTGCATTCCGGCGCCGGGCGCTGTTCATGCTCGATGAGGTCGATCTGCTTGGCTATATGCGCGTGCTCGAGGAGGCGCGCGACCGCGGCCGCAAGTACGGCATATCGATGATGCTGATGTACCAGTCGGTCGGGCAGTTGGAACGGCATTTCGGGAAAGACGGAGCGACGTCATGGATCGACGGTTGCGCTTTCACGAGTTATGCCGCGATCAAGGCGCTCGATACAGCGCGCAACGTCTCAGCCCAATGCGGCGAGATGACCGTCGAGGTGAAGGGAAGCTCGCGCAATATCGGCTGGGACACGAAAAGCGGCGCATCGCGCAAATCGGAAAACGTCAACTTCCAGCGCCGACCGCTGATCATGCCGCACGAGATTACGCAATCGATGCGCAAGGACGAGCAGATCATCATCGTCCAGGGGCATAGTCCGATCCGCTGTGGCCGCGCAATCTACTTCAGGCGGAAGGACATGAATGTGGCGGCGAAGGCCAATCGGTTCGTCAAGGCGGTCCCGTGAACGCTATAGCCGCCCCACTGGGAAATGCCTATCGATCTCGCCGGCGATACCGGGCGAACGGGTCCTCCGCGCCGGGTGGCGTGAACCAATCGAGAAAAATCGTATAGCCGACCGCAAAGGTCACGAGCCCGATCGCCATCAGACCGAACGCCCAGAAGGGCATGCCGTTGGCCGCGCCGGGATGGGCGTAGACGGTGATCGATATCGGCACCATGACGACCGCAGTGAGCATCATGAAACCGGTGAACGGGCGGAACATGCAAAGGATAAAGAAAACGAAATACCACGCGCTATAGAGAGCCGCCTTCGCGATAGCTACGGCGATCGTGAATGGAAGCCGGATGATGAATTGAAACAGGCCGGAGGCTGCGCTTTCGTCCGAGGCGTCAGTTTCGAGATCGGCAGCCGGTGGATGACTGGACATCATAGACTCCTCAAGACAAAAGACTGTCCAATTTCTGAGAGTCTAATGGTAGATGGAGATCAAAGCAAGAACGGCAGGAATCGGCCCGGCATTGTCGTTCTGCGGAGGGATCGTGACCGAAGGCGGAGACGGCGCAGCCGGCTCCGTGAGCGGCGCGAAGCAACGCGAGTAGAGCCCGGCGCCGAAGGCGGTTCGCCCGGAAACCTTTCCGCTGTACGAAACGATCGATCACGAAAATGAATCGCCACGCCACGACCGATTCATAAGTGTCGTTGGACCTGCGTTCCTCAATCGGCGAGTCTTGTCCCATGCTCGCTCAACCCTATCAGCTCTATGTCGAACGCGCGGACACCGCCAAGAATATGGCGCGTTTCTACGCGCTGTCCATCGAGCTGACGCTTTTCGGCACGCCCTGCCTGACACGGCGCTGGGGACGCATCGGAACCGCCGGACAGACGATGGTGCATCACTTCGATCGGGAGGAAGATGCAGTGCAGCTGTTCCTCGAACTGCTGCGGATAAAGCGCAGTCGTGGCTATAAGACAAGACGATCAGCGAGCGCCGGAATGGGTACGGATTGGCGCCGAGAGACGTAACAGCAAGAATAGCGAAGCTAAGTCAGATGCGCCGGTCGATCCGGCGCATCTGACCAGAAGACACGACAAAAGCCTCCCTCAGAAGGGAGGCTCGGCGTCGATGATGCCCTCCTGCTCGGCAACCGCTACGGCCAGCTCAGCCTGAGCCATCTCCAGCTCGCCTTCGATCTGGCGGCGCTCAGCGGGATCGGCGTTGCGGAGCTCAAGGCGGAGCATTTCGATGATGTCTTCGATGCAAGTGGTCATTGTCGTCTCCTTGACGTTTGTGAAAGACGACTGCGGCGGTCATGGCGGGATGGAGGGGTCAAGGATTGCGCAAGCAACCGGCGGAGCCGGCGAGTGGGGGAGCCGATTTTGTTGGAGCGGAGTGAAACGAAGCGGAGGCAAAATTGGGGGAACCGCTCGTCCTTGAGGCCTCCGTCCCGCCATGACATTATCGGACGGTCTGAGCAGACATTTCGGGTTCGTGTGGCACCAAAAAGCCGGCAACGGGCTCGAAGCCCGTTGCCGGATTAGGAAATCCGACCTCACTGAGGTTCCGTGCCAGTGAACCAATCCTCGCGGTGAGAGCCGGCCCCATTGTTGAGGCCGGCAGATCAGTTCAAGCCGGGCTGTTCCAGAGGATGACCTTGCGGTTCGGCTCGCCACCCGGGGCCGGCGCGAGGTTGCCGAAGATCACGCCGATCTCGGGGGCCTCCAGTTTGACCGAGAGGTATTCCTCGCCGGTCTGGCGGGCGATGCGGTTCCAGCCTGCGCCGATCTCGAAGCCGGTCTTGCGGTGGATGATGCGGTAGTCGGGCGCTTCGTCGCTCGCCTTGTTGGCGTTCGGGACGATGGCGATGGGGGCGTTGACCCGGATGGTGGCGAAAACGCCTTCGAGAGTGCCGTCGGTCTTCTCGGTCAGGGTTGCGATCGTGGTAGCCATGGTTCTGTCTCCTTCGGTTGCTCGGGATCATTCCCGATGGCGCACGAAGAGACGGCCGACCTGCTGCGGTCAGCTCGTCTGAAAATTTTGCAAAATTCTATTTTCCGCCGAGACCAAAGAACCGAAATTGAATTTTGCAAAAATTTCGGGCGAGTCTTACCCCTTCAGGGGTTGGCCGCAAAAGCAGGCGGTCGTCTATACGAGCGACATAAACGGGAATGGTTCGGCGCAACCGAAGGGCAGGAAATACCATCCTGGCCGCCCGGTCCGGCGCTGCGGGATTCGGCCGCGCATCCGTTTGAGCACTTCGCCGCAATCCCAGTCTACACTATTCCCCAAGCGTGTGCCCGGCCTCAGCAACGGATGAAACATCCGCTTCCCGCATTTACAATCGACAATATCGCAATCATCTCACTGTTTGCGGCGCGGTCGGAGATCCGCGAGGGTTCGGTTCGATCGCATGGAAAGAATCGTCGACACGTTCCTGCGTCCGACATGGAGGTGGCAGGTTGCAAGATCAGAACCTCCGATCCTAGCCGTCTCGTCCGACGACACTTGCGAGTCGGTCGGCATCGTCCAATTCACGCTGCTGATGGGTGCATTTGCGCGTTTTTTGGATGGAAATGGATGGACCATTGGATGGCACCCCTCGATACCTCCACGATACGGATCACACCAGAAATACTGTCGCTCATTGCCGAGATCGATGAATTCAAAGGGGCATGGCACGCCGCTCGGCCGAATTGCGCCGGATCGGCTATCGAGTTTGAGTCGGGTCGCGACCATTAAAAGCATCGGTTCTTCCACGCGCATCGAAGGGGCAAAGCTAAGCGACCGCGAGGTCGAGGCACCGCTGTCCAACCTGCGCATCGGCTCCTTTACCACACGGGAGGAGCGGGAGGGGGCTGGTTATGCTGCAGTCATGGAGACGATCTTCAATGCCTATGATGCGATCCCTTTGACAGAAGACCATAGGCGCGAAGACTGTGCCGCAGGCTTCGTGGAACCGGCTCGCGGGAAGCAAAGCCCGGATGATCCGCTGGATAGTGTCTTAAACCTCGAGGCCGAGCACGACAGATGAGTTGGCAACAGGCAATCGTCGACCGGGCAGAAACTCACGCCTCATCATTGTACCCTTCGCCGCGCGCCAGCCCGTCGATTTCCGCGCCGAAGAGATCCTTATGCTCATCCGGCATCTCCGAGGCGAGATAGGCGCGCCGCAGCTCGCCGCGCTTCGGCCTTCTGATACAGCCGGCGCTTCACGCCCGAGCGCAGTGCGTTACGCACATCCTTCTCTACGACCGCCAGATCGAACCATTCCGGATCGAAATGCCCACCACACCAACGTTTCATATCTCCGTGTTCGGGGTCCTCTTTGTCCGACATGACCTCCAGAAAGCGCTCATAGCCGAGCACGCCGCCGACATCCTCAGGCGGTCGGGCACGTGCTCCACCAATGCAGACCCCATGCTTGGGCATGGTGTCGAGGGCCTTGAACTCCTCGACGACGACCGAATGGCGCCAGCTATCGCCGAAGTCGTAAAGATAGCTGAAAATGGCTCCGTGCTCGAAATCGCGAAGGCGAACCTCACGAAAATCGAAGACACGAGGATCGTCATAGGAGGCATCCTCGGTCAACAGCTCCACGTCGCCGTAGCGCAAGCCGCCGATCCGGAATTCATGAAGATGATAGTTCCACCAGTTAAAGGCGGCCTGAATGGCAAGATGCAGTTGTTCAAGCGTCCAGTGCGACGGCAATACCAGCCGGCGCCAGACCGCCGGCTCGATCTCGTCGAGTGAAACATGAATTTGTACGGCGTTGATGGCTTTGAACATGCCGCATCAGTGAACAGCATGGACCGGGGAAGGTCAAGCCGAGGCCGGCTTCCATAGTCGGAAGAACGCCATGCGGTAGAACCCGCATGGCGTCATGACACAGTCACTCCCGCGCCATCACGCGCCGCCTGCCAGACCGGGATGCCGAGCCGACGAGCTTTGTCGGCAAGATTGCCGGTGATGCCGGAGCCGGGAAAGAGGACGACGCCGGCGGGCATGACCGAAAGCATGTCGTCGTTGCGGCGGAAGGGTGCCGCCTTGGCGTGCTTCGTCCAGTTCGGCTTGAAGGCGATCTGCGTCACCTTGCGCGCCTCGGCCCAGCACGCCGCGATGCGTTCGGCTCCCTTGGGCGAGGCCCCGTGCAACAATACCATGTCGGGATATTTGGCATGCACCTGATCGAGCTTCGCCCAGATCCGTTCATGATCGTTGTAGTCGATGCCGCCGCCAAAGGCGATCTTGGTGCCGGCCGGGATCAGCACTTCGGTCTCGGCGCGGCGGCGGGCGGAGAGGAAGTCCTTGGAGTCGATCATAGCCGCGGTCATGTTGGCGTGGCTCACCTTGGACCCGGTGCGCGGCCGCCAGGCCGATCCAATCTGGGCTTCGAAGAGGTCGGCCGCATGGTCGCGCATGAATTCGAAGGCATTGCGGCGCTCAAGAAGCGTGATGCCTTCGGCGACAAGGCGTTCGAGCTCGACGCTCTTCACCTCCGAGCCGTCCTGCTCTCGCTGACCATTGCGCTGCCCATCCTCGTTGCGCTGCAGCTCGCGCTGAATGCGCTCGCCGGCGCGATGGAAGAGGTTGACCGTCGACCAGAGCAGGTCTTCGAGGTCGGGCTCCAGCCGCGTGTCGCCGAGCATCTCGAACAAGGCGTCGAACATTGCAGTCAGCGCCGACTGGACGACCGGCTCCTCTGGCAGTGGGCGCGGGTCCGGTTCGTCCTGGAAGGGGCGATGGCCGTAGATCTGCATTTCGTAGATGAAGCGGTCGGTCGGAGAAGAGGCGTGGTGGGGCTCGAAGGCGTCGTCGATGGGAAGGACAAGGTTCATGATGGTCTCCGTCGGTTTGGGCCGCGCCTCTCGCGGCCTGACGGCGATCCCTGTCCATGCGGCGGCGGGCCGGAACCGCGAGCGCAGCGAAGCGGCCCAGCGTGAGCGCCGGGCGGCGGAAGGAGGGTTTCTTGTCTCGCGAGGAATGCCGGGCCATCGCATCGGCCCGAACAGCGGGAACCGGTTTTCGGAGCAGCCGATGCGTGAGACATGGCCCGGCAGGGGAAGAAACCTGACCGACCCGCTGAAGGCCCGCCAGCCGCATGGTAAGGGTCGCCTCTCGGCAGGCCCGCAGGCGCGCGCTCATCCGAACGGCGAGCGGCCGGAGACTGGCCTTCCCGCTACGACACGCCCCTCACCTCGCCAGCTAGCCCGATCATGCGGGCAGAAAGGCCGGAACATCGTCCGGCGCGAGCTGGGTCCTAAGATTCGCGATCAACCGCTCCGCTCCGAGCCAGCGCAGGTCCTCGTTGAAGTCGCCAAGCTCGGGGGAAAGCACGAGCGGCAGGATCCCGAGCGCCTGCGCGCGGCGGCTCAATCCCTCGATGCCGTGCCGGCCGGCCGCGTCTGCATCAGCTGCGATGTAGAGGCGCCGGCAGCCATCGGGCAATCGGAAGGCGGCAAGGTGATTGGCGGTCAGCGCCGAGACCATCGGCATGCCTGGCATCACATGCGCAAGCGACAGGATGCTTTCGAGCCCCTCGCCTGCGGCCATGACCGAGACGGACCCCTGGGCGGGGAACCGAAAGCGCACGGCGTTTCCGAGCAGCTCACCGAGCGCGCGGCGGGGATCGTCAATCCTCGCCTTGCCGTCACCCGCCGGGTCGAGCCAGGTGCGATGCACACCGGTGATGACGCCGGAGCGGTCGGTCACGGCCGCGATCAAGGCCGGATAGCTGTTCGTTCGGCCAGTCGTGAGATCCCGATAGTAGCAGGACGGGTGGAAGCGCAGGGACGAATGCAAAGACGCCCGCAGGATGCCGCGCTGGCGCAGATAGCTATCAGCCAGCGTACCAACGAGCGGCACTGCCATCCGGAACAGGCGTCGTGCGCGGTCGTCTGCCGGTCTATCGACCGGCACATCGGTTTGGGCGCCGCCCCTACGGGACGGCACCGGTTGGGGAAGGCTAAGGAAACGCCGCGCCTCATCTGCGACATCACGGAAATCCACCAACCCGCAGGTTTCCCGAACGAGGTCGAGCAAATCGCCATATTGTGAGGTCGCGGCATCTGTCCACCGCCCGGCACGCGGGCCGGAGAGATGGACATAGAGCGACTTGCCTTTGCTGTTGGCGACGTCGCCGACGATCCAGTAGTTGCCGGCCCGATGGCCGGCGGAGAGGTAGTGACGGCAGACCGCCTCGGCGTCACACGCGAGACGATCTGCCAATTGGGCAGCCGACAGCATGGCGGTCACGCCCGCCCCGTGATATCGACGATTGGATGCCGTTCTAGGAGCCGAGACAGGATCGCCGATCCCTCATCCGACGTCGGAATGAAGAACCTGAGCTTCCAGGCGATCATCTCGGAGAACAGACCCATGGATCTGAGCCTGTCTCGCATCCCGTCGGTGAAGCCGCTGAGTTCGACACGATAGTCGTTCATCACCCGAACGCGCCGCAACGTCATATTGCCGGCAAGGCCGACGACCGCGGTGCCGCCTAGAAGCGATCCCCAGATCTGGGCGGCGCTGATGACCTCAGTCTGGTCGAGCCCGAAATTCCGGCACAGCCGGGCAAGGCCCTCCGAAGAGATCAAGCGGCCGACAATGCGCTCCCCCTCGTCGGTCTCCAGACGATAGACCCGGCAAAAGTCCTGCGGCAGCAATTTCCAGATCGGCAGCAGGAGGCCGGAGACGACGTGCATGGTCGAGATCGAAAATTCCGGGAGATTGGCGATTTCGGCATTCCATGTGGCCGAAAAGATCTCCTCGTCGGCCTCCTCCCAGTTGGTTTCGTCGAGCTGGCGCACCTCGAAACGGATTTCGTCCATCGGACGGATGAGCGCGATGCGCGGTTGGACCGAGCCATCATCGAGCATCACCGAGCGGGTCGGAATCTGCACAGCCGGGCGGCCGGACTTGCCGTTCACCATCAGCCTAGCGCGGGGGTCGCGCGCGCCAAGCGCTAAGGCATCGGCGAGCATCATCGGCCTGTTGCGATCCATGCGCTCGATCGTCAAGAGATGCGTCTCAGCGCCTGTGACCGGATGGGTGTAGACAAGCTTTCGGTCCTTCACCGTCATCCGGTCCGCGGTCAGCGTCTCCAGGCCCTTGTCGTAGACACCGGCGGCGATAGCGCCCTCGATCCGGGCAGACAGCAACTGTTCGAAGGCGTCGAACAACAGGTTCTGCATCGCAACCGTCAGCGCCAGCATGCGGTTGAGGAAGGTATGGATCGGCGGCAGTTCGTCCTTCAGACCACCTTCCTCGGCGGTCAGCGAAAGCCCGGTGATCATCTCGAATTTCTCCAGCGAGCAGCCGGCGACGCCACCACGGTGGATGAGCTTGTAAAACTGCCTGAGCGCATCGCGGGCATATTGGGATTCGAGATTATCCTCGCTCCTGAACATGCCCTGCCCGCCTGTCTGTCGTTGGCTGCGTGTAATTGCGCCGAGCGTGTCGAGACGCCGGGCGATGGTCGACAGGAAACGGCGCTCCGCCTTGACGTTGGTGGCGATCATGCGGAAGCGCGGAGGCTGCGCCTGGTTGGTACGATGGCTGCGCCCGAGGCCCTGGATCGCCACGTCGGCCCGCCATCCGGCTTCGAGGAGATTGTGCAGGCGTGTGCGTTGGTTCTTCGCGCCGAGGTCGGCATGATAGGAGCGTCCCGTGCCGCCGGCTTCGGAGAAGATCAGTATCGGCTTTTCGTCGTCCATGAAGGCGCGGGTCTCGTCGAGATTAGCGCTTCCCGGCCGGCTCTCGACGGCGAAGCGATCGATCGTGCCGCCGTCATCGTCGCGGCGAACAATCCGGCGCGAGCGACCGGTGATCTCGGCAACGCGTTCCGTCCCGAAATGCTGGACGATCTGGTCGAGTGCAGTCGGGACCGCGGGCAGGCTGCCCAGTCGTTCCAGCAATGCGTCGCGGCGTGCGACCGCTTCCTGGCATAGGACCGGGTTGCCATTGGCGTCATAGACCGGCCGAGACAACAGGTTGCCTTCGGCGTCCGAATATTCCTCGAAAAGCTGGGTCGGGAAGGAGTGGTTGAGATATTCCGCGACGATCTCGCGCGGCGTGACGTCCACCTGAATGTCGCCCCACTCCTCGGTCGGGATTTCCGCCAGCCGGCGTTCGGTGAGCGACTGGCCGGTGGAGATGATCTGCACGATCGCCGCATGGCCCTCCTCCAGATCCTTGGTCGTTGCGCCGATCAAGGCCGGGGTCTTCATCGAGGTCAAAAGGTGATTGAAGAAGCGCTGCTTCGAGCTTTCGAAGGCGGACCGGGCAGCGGCTTTGGCATTTTTGTTGCGCGTGGTGCTGTTGCTGACGATGCCGCTGGCTTCGAGTGCCTCGTTGAGATTGTTATGGATGATCTGGAAGGCCTCGGCATAGGAATCGTAGATGCGGACCTGTTCCTTAGTCAGTTCGTGCTCGAGGATGTCGTATTCCACGCCCTCGAAGGACAGGGATCGGGAGGCGTAGAGCCCCATCGCCTTGAGATCGCGCGCCAGCACCTCCATGGTCGCCACCCCGCCGTCTTCGATCGCCGCGATGAACTCCGATCGGGTCGAGAACGGAAAGTCGGCGCCACCCCAAAGGCCAAGGCGTTCGGCATAGGCGAGCGATTCTACCTCCGACGCGCCGGTTGCCGAGACATAGACGACGCGGGCATCCGGCAGAGCGCGCTGCAGGCGAAGGCCGGCACGGCCTTGCTGCGAGGCGGCCTTTTCGCCGCGCTCGGATTTGCCGCCGGCGGCATTGGCCATGGCGTGGCCTTCATCGAAGATGACGACTCCGTCGAAAGGCTTTGCTTTCCCTGTCGCGGCTTGGCCGCTCCCCGCCTCTTGCCCAAGCCAATCGACGATCTGCTGGACGCGCGATCGCTTGCCTTCACGCTCGTCGGTGCGCAACGTGGCGAAAGTGACGAAGAGGATGCCCTCGTCGAGTTTGATTGGCTTTCCCTGTCGGAAGCGCGACAGCGGCGTGACGAGCAGCTTTTCCTGGCCGAGCGCGCTCCAGTCGCGCTGGGCATCCTCGATCAGGGTCTCGGATTTCGAGATCCACAAGTGGCGGCGGCGGCCCTGGAGCCAATTATCCAAAATGATACCAGCAGCCTGGCGGCCTTTGCCGGCACCCGTGCCGTCGCCGAGAAACCAGCCGCGGCGAAAGCGGACAGCGCCCTCCGCCTCGGGCGCGACGGCCTTGAGATTGTCGAAGGTGGCATCAACGGACCAATGGCCGGCGAGATAGCCGGAGTGAGCCTCGCCTGCATAGATCACGCTTTCAAGCTGGGCATCGGACAAGTCGCCGCCGGTGATGATGCGTTTCAGCAGACGCGGCCGATAGGTCGGCTTCGGTGGCGCGACCGATGCCATGGCGACGGATTCGACCAGCTTATCCGGGTGGGGCTGTGCGTCCGGGATATGGATCGCCTGCAGCCGATAGGGCTCATAGATGCCATCGGCGACGTCGACGCGGGCGCTCGGCGCCGCGTCGCGCAGTTCATAGTCGAGCGTGACAATCTCGTCGTCGACACAGCCCGCCGGCGGAAATGCGGGTCGCTGTGCGCGGACAGCGGGCGATGTCCGGCTTGCCGGAGCGATCACGGCCGCGGGACGCAAGGTGTCGGCGGCCTTGCGTGCGGCCATTTTTGCCGCGCAGGCGCGTAAGATGCCGTTGGAAAGCGCACCGATCGAGTTCGGCGCGGTCGAAGGCGAGCGCGGTGGAAGGCCCGCAATCCATGACAGCAGCGTTTCCAGGTCGGGAGCGACACCATGCGAGGTGATGAGGTTCGTGGGATCTGCGGCGGCAATCTTGTCGATCACAGTCAGGCGGGTTTCCATCGTCGTGCCGTGCCGGACATAGACAGAGCCATCGATGGCGGCGCTGAACAGCACCGTGCCGCGGGCCCGCAGGCGGACGAAGGCGTCGCGCCATTTGGGATTGTCTGGAGAAAGGCTGGAGCCGGTGATCGCCACAAGCCGGCCGCCGGGCGCAAGGCGCGCGAAGGCAGAGGCGAGATGACGCCATGCAGCGTCGACTATGCGGCCGTCGACATGAACACCGGCCGAAAACGGCGGGTTCATCAAGATGACCGTCGGACGAACCGAACGGTCGAGATAGTCATCGATGTGGGCCGCGTCGTGCTGCGACACCGCCGATCCCGTGAATAGTTGCTCCAGGAGATCGTGGCGGACCGGCGCATATTCATTGAGAGAAAGGCGCGCATGCTCGAGTTCGGCGAAGATTGCCATGAGCCCGGTTCCGGCGGACGGTTCGAGCACGGTGTCGTCCGCCATGATGCCGGCGGCCCGCGCCGCGACAAGACCAAGTGGCAGCGGGGTGGAAAATTGTTGGAGCTGCTGGCTTTCTTCCGAGCGCCGCGTGTGGGTTGGGATCAGGCCCGCAACCTTGGTTAGCATGGCAAGTGCTGCCTGCGGCGCGTTCGCACGGGCGGAAATCGCCACGCCGAACTTGCGCAGGAACAGGACCTGCGCCACCTCGGTCGACTCATAGGCATCTTTCCATGCCCAAAAACCTTCGGCGTCCGAGCCGCCGAAAACATTCATCAGGATTGTGCGGAGGTCGGCGGCGCCGATGGCCTGGCCGCGTTCGAGAAGCGGCAAAAGCTGATGGCCGGCGAGGAGAATTTTGCCGGAGCGGCCGGTGCGATCGGCGGGAGCAAGCGAGCTGGCGGACGCGTTTGCGGCGCCTGTTGTGATGATGTTCATGGCAGACCCTGTCGAGAGCGGAAAAGGAACGGCCCGCCCGGACGCTCTCCAAACCCCGGCAGGCCAACCCTTTCCGGCCCCTCTCTCCCTCCTCTCCAATCCCACATCCTGCTTCAAGCAACGGCGTAGGCTCAACGCGATGGCCACTGCTCCCAAATTTCGTCAACTCGGCTTCCGATCAACGGCCGGCAGATTTTCACCGACCAATATTTCGATACAAATTTTGGACTGATGCCAGATCTCCGATGGCGGCAGAGGAAATATCACGTGGCATTTCGCTGAAAAATGGATGCAGCATTTGTGAGCTACAGCTGCTAAAGACTCGCGCATGACCACTCTTGTCCCTGCATCCGACGGCAGTTACGCTTCCCTGCTTGCCGAGCTGAAGAAAAGGATCCAAGCCGCTCGCCTCAAGGCGGCCGTCGCCGTCAATCGAGAGCTGATTGTCCTTTATTGGAGTATCGGCCGCGACATTCTCGCCCGCCAAACGAGTGAGGGATGGGGCGCTCGCGTGATTGATCGGCTCGCTGCCGATCTTCGACGTGATTTTCCCGAAATGACAGGCCTTTCGCCACGAAACCTCAAATATATGCGTGCATTTGCCGAGGCATTTCCCGACGAAGCAATTGTGCAACAGCTTGTTGCACAATTGCCGTGGGGCCATAATGTGAAGCTCGTCGAGAGCCTGAAAACGCCAGCAGAGCGGCTCTGGTATGCCCGCCAGGCAGTAGAGCATGGATGGAGCCGCAACGTGCTGGCGCATCAGATCGAAAGCGGCCTCCATCGGAGACAAGGAAAGGCACTGACCAATTTTGCCCGGACGCTGCCTCCACCGCAATCGGACTTGGCTCAAGAACTCGTCAAAGACCCGTACAGCTTTGATTTTCTGGCCCTCGGCCCAGCAATGTCTGAACGCGAACTCGAACAGGGCTTGCTCGAACATCTGCGGTCGTTGATCCTCGAGCTTGGCAAAGGCTTCGCCTTTGTCGGCAGTCAACACCACCTCGAGGTCGGCGGCCAGGACTACTATCTTGATCTTCTATTCTATCACCTACGGCTGCGCTGTTTCGTCGTCGTCGAACTCAAGATCGAAGAGTTCAAGCCGGAATTCGCCGGGAAGATGAACTTCTATCTTTCCGCAGTCGATAATCAGCTCAGACACGAGTCTGACGGCCCAAGCATCGGCATTATCCTGTGTAAGGGCAAGAATGAGGTTATTGTCGAATACGCTCTTCGTGATTCAACCAAGCCGATGGGCGTTGCGGAATATAGGCTTTCTGCCGCGCTACCCGAACCGTTTCAGGGAGAGCTGCCGACGGAGGCCGAATTTGCACAAGAGTTCCCGCTAATGTCGCTCGTCAAACTTCGCATCGAGATCGAACGCGAAATGCGCTTGATAGTGGATGAGCGGATCGGAAGTGACGATCCTCTGACTATCACATCGATGCTGACGCATCTGCAGAGACTTGGGTTAGCCCCCGACGCTGTCGACCGATTCCGTCGTGCCTTAATCGCGATGAACCGTGCAGCGCATGGGCTGAACGTCTCGACTGCGGATACAATCGAAGCAAACGAGATTTCAAATGCTTTTCTTGCCGAGCTACGAACGATCCGCAATGGACGATCTGGGTGACATACCATCTGTGAAGCCCCCTCGATTGCCGCGCCAACGTCTCCCCTTCACAGACGGCGCCGACAGTGTTGACCCCTGTCATCCAAGGTTGATCGGCAATCGAATTTTACTGAAGAATTTGCGATAGTAAAACACGTTCTGCTCGTGTAGCTTCCCTCGAGGAATGGGGAGAACAGAGGTGCGGAAGTTCGCAATAGGTGATCGGCTATTCGAGGAAACCTCGCCTGACTTGCGGGCTTTCTTCCCGCTGGCCTACGAGAAAAGACTGCGCCCGCTGTGCATGTGCAAGGAGCCGGCGGCACCGATGTATATTGCGAGGGTCGAAGACCAATATCTTGTCAAGCGGATGCCACTGTCCGGACGTGATCACGATCCGTCCTGCTCTTCCTACGAGCCGCCCTACGAATTTTCCGGCCTCGGCCCACTGATCGGCAAAGCAATCCAGATTGATTCCAACGGCAATGCCAATCTGAAGCTCGACTTTTCTCTGACGAAACGAGGAGCCCGAACGGCGCCAAGCGCAGTCGCGGAACCTTCGGAACCCGACATCCGCAGCGAGCCGAGAAAGCTGTCGTTGCGAGCGATGCTCCACTATCTTTGGGAGGCCGGCGAATTGACGGAATGGCGTTCGACCTGGTCTGGCCGTCGCGGCTGGGGCCGGGTGCGCGCATGCCTCACCAATGCCGCCTCGCAAATGACGGCAAGGGGCAGTTCTTTGAGCGACATGCTGTTCGTGCCAGAAGTGTTTCATCCTGAAGACAAGGAGGGGATTGCCGCGAGACGCGCTACTGCGCTGAAGAGCGTACAGGCCATGGGCTCGGGACCGCGCAGGCTGATGGTGATCGTCGCCGAGGTAAAGGAGTTCTCCGCGGCGCGAGAGGGACATAGGATCGTCCTGAGGCACATGCCCTTTCCCCTGATGATCGAAGACGGAGCATGGAAGCGGCTTTCGGYGCGCTATGAAACGGAACTTGAACTCTGGCGCTCGAGCGAGGCATTCCATTTGGTTGTCATCGCCACCTTCGGCGTTTCGGCGGCCGGCATTGCATCGGTGGAAGAGGTTGCCCTGATGGTCGTCAATGAAAACTGGCTGCCGTTTGAGGATATCCACGAATTGCGGCTTCTGGAGAAGCTGAGCCATCTAAAGCGAAAGAGCGTCAAGGGGCTGCGCTTCAACTTGCCACGCGACGCGCCGATCGTGTCCGTGACGCTTCCCGAACAAAAGCCGGCACCTGTCGCGATGTTCATTGTTCCTGCGAGTGGGGGACATGAGTACGAGCAAGCCCTTGAGGAGATGGTCGGAGCAATACCGGAGATCACCCCCTGGGTCTGGCGCGTGGCCGACGGCGAAATGCCGAGCTTGCCTTGACGTCAACGCCAGAGCGTTGACAGTCCAAAACCGACCGTACATTTCCGGCTAATTTAAAGTGAAAGCGCGTCCAATCTAAATTGGAATGCCCATCTATGGCTCAAAATAGATTTCCGTCACCCGAAACCGGCCTTCGACCCGCTTGCATTGAACGATGATATCGATGGAGGTTTTCAGGAGGCTATAGATGTCGGCGCGCTCCAGATCGCGCCCACCTTCCGATTCTTTTACCAGAAGCGTCAACTGCTCGAAGGCCAGCTTGGCGGAATCGGCATGCACCGTGGTGATCGAACCCGGATGGCCCGAATTGACGTTGCGAATGTAGTAGAAAGCCGTGCYGTCACGAAGCTCCTGCAGAAGGATCCGATCCGGCCGCATGCGCAGGCACGATTCCAGCAAATCTTTTGCGCCGGCTTTTGACAAGCCCTGCCCTCCCTTGGAATAGAAGAGGCGGACGTGATTGGGCTGGGGAATGACGAGCTCCGGGGTGTCCTCGATCGAGATGATGCGTTCCGTTTCCGGGATATGGCGGATCAGCGCTTTCGACAGCGTCGTCTTGCCGGATCCGGTCGCACCCGAGATGATGATGTTTTTCCTGGCGATCAGGGCTTCACGCAGAAAATCCTTGTGGCTTCCAGTCTGGCAGAGTGCCGTCAGCCTTCGGTCTCCAGCCGCATTCGCTCCTCCCGCGGAAATGACCTCGGCAAACAGATCGCTATTTTCCAGATCGTCGAGCGTCAGTGTCACTGACGACGGCTTCCGGATCGTGACACTCACTGTGCCCTTCGTGGTGGCGGGCGGAATGACGATCTGGATTCGCTCGTCACCTGGAAGCGTCGCCGAAAGGATCGGCCGGGTTTCGTCGATAGACTGATTGGAAAAGCTGGCCACAGCCCGGGCAAGGCGCATCAATTTTTCGAAGGTGAGGTCTGGCAGGTCATGGGTCCGCCAACCGCCAGCACCTTCCGTGAGCACCTGCCCGGGCCGGTTCACGATCACTTCATAGAGTGTCGTGTCCTTCAAGAACAGCGAAAACGGCGACAGCAGCTCTCGAACCACCCCGGCATCGGCGCCCTCGCTCATGCGCCGCCCTATTTGGTGACCAGCGTCGACCGCGGGCTGAAATCCCCGAGCACGGCCCGATCCAGGATCTTGTTCTTCGACTCCGTCACCCGAAGGCTGTAGACGCCGGAGAAATCGAGATCGCGCGCCACGAAGATCGACACAAGCTCCCCCTGATGCTTGAGCAGCGTCGGCGGAATATTGATCGACTGCTCGACCGCGATCGCCGCAGCCTGCTGACCGGCACTCGTGGTGTTCTGCGCACTGACATTGCTGTCCTGCATCTGGCTGTTGGCAAAGCTGGTCGCGTCGCCGACGATCGACAGCAGGATCGCGCTGCCGAAACGCTCCCACCAGTGCGTGTCGACATAGCCATCGACCCCTGCCCGACCGAGTGCGTCGGTGGCCGGAGATGCCAACGTGACGATCACGCCGGTCGGCGTCTTTGCTCGGTTCCACAGAACAAACAGGCGTTTTTGACCGCGCTGCAGACCGCCCCGATATTCACCGACGACCTGGGTGCCCTTTTCCATCAACACGACCCGGCCGTTGTCGGAAAGGACATCGCGATTGATGACGCAGCTGGTAAAGCCGGGCTGATCCGACGACAGCGCCGTCTCCAGCACGCAGGGAATGGACGTGCCCATGGCGACGATGAAATCGCGGTTTCCCAGCGTGCCGGCACGCGAGCCCTCAAGCTCTGTCGGCCGCAGCATGCCATTGAACCGTTGCTCGTCGCTGCTGGCCTGCGAATTCACGGGCGAAAGATTGCTGTCGAGCGGCACGGAATTGGCGTTGAGCGTGGTCGCCTGCGGATCATTCTCCCGGCGCGCCGTTGCGGTCTTCTGGCCGTTGTAGGCCATGACCGGCGCCCGGCGAGCCGCATCCAACAACGGGTCCTCGGCCTTGACCTTTTCCGTAACAACCGGCGTCGGCAGCTTAACCTCCGGGACTATCTTGACCGGCTCGACCTTTTCCTTGGCGGGCTCGAAGTCGGTCGTTTGACGGATGACGACCTTTTCGGGCTGTCCGGTATTGGCCCGCTTCTTTTCGCCACTCATCGACCAAAGGGCAAAGCCGACAAAGGCGATCACCGCCAAAGCGACGGCGCCGCGCTTGAGCATGGGATTGTTGTCGATCCGTCTGCCGGCCGCCGTCTCCGCCCGCTCGCCCGGTATACGGCTCTCATCCTGATCAACCATGGCAATCTCCTACTGCACCGCATTGGGCTTGGTCTTGTCGATCCGCTCGACCGACGGCGATGTCGTATTGGTTTCGGGATTGATCCCTACCCGGTCATAGGCCTCGTTAAAGACGCAGAGCACGTTCCCCTGCGCAGGATGAACTTCCGGCTGATCGCGTGCACCAGCACAAGGTTCCCGTCGGCGGATTTAGGTACGAGGCTCTCGCTGCCGTCGGAGTTTTCGATGTAGATCGCCGGCATTTCCTGATTGCCGATAAAGGCAAAGGTCGTGACTTTGCCATTGTCGTAGACCGCTTGCGGTTCGAGCGCCTGAGACCCCTGCGCCGAGTAGCGCCAGTTTCGCGGCCCATAGGCTTCATGGAGCGCGAGAACATCGTCCGCCTTCTTCGCCTGGGCGGCCAGCGCTTTGTTGGCCGCGTCCTGGCGCCGGCGTTCGGCCTCATCACCGGGATAGCGGAATTTGACGTAGAAATAGGTGTTCTGGCCGGCGGCGACAGAGCCGTCCCGCACGGTCAACTCCATCTGATAACTGCGCGTCGATCCATCGCGGCGGGTCGTCACGACCGAGATGTTGGTCACCGGCTGATTTTCGCGCGGTTTCAGGAAGAGGATATTGCCTGCGACTGCGACTTCCCAGGCGATGCTATTGCCAAGTGCCACATGGGCGATCTCTTCGTCGGCCGCAAATTCGATCTGCACCGATGAACGGAGCGTGCCGACGATCCGGGTGATGTCATAGGGCTGTTAATTGACGAAACGGACGCGGCTGTCCTGCATCGCACCGCGCGGGATTTCGAGGGCCGGCGTCATTGACGGCAAGCCGGCGATCAGCAGGGTTGGTATGACGAGGATTCGCTTCAATTGATCGCCTCCGGATCGGCTCGGTATTCGCTAACAGCGAAACCCAGTGGGTTCACCAGCCGGTCTGTCGAAGACATCGGCGCATTCGCATAGGAAAAGGTAAGGGTCGCGACCCAATGCGTGGTTCTAACATCATCGCCGCGCGTGACCGTCCGCATATATCGGACAGAGACGACTTTCGAATTGATCAGCGAGATCGAGGCGATATTGATGCGTGACGTGGCGTTGCGCCCGTAAGTGTTCTGCGGAGATTCGGGATTGCTGCCGCGGTAGAGAGCGGCGAAGCGCGCCTGTTCGGGCTGCGTCGACAAAAGTGCTACCGTCCGGAAATTCTCCTCTGCCTCGCTCCAGACATAGCTTTCGCGGGCTCGCACATATTTTGCCGCAAAGTATTTTGTCACGGCTTCATCGTAGGTGCCGGCCGCCGAGGTCAATGCCGAGACGACATCGACGATACCGGTCGAATTGTCGACCCGCACCACGAACGGTTCCACCGTCTTGAGCGGTGTCAGCCCGGCAATGGCGAAGATCGACACGGCGGCGAGTATGCTGGCGACCAAGGCGATCGTCCATGCAATGCGCGCCGAGCGCTCGACCTGGATCATGCGGTCCTGATCGAAGCGACGGGCTTTGTCGAAGTAGCTCTTGAGATCATCCGAGGTGACCATGCTGCTAGCCCTCACAGCGCCGATATGAGGCGGCAATGTCGAAGTGGGCGAACGCAGCCGGATCCTTCCTCTCCTCAATGTAGGCCGAGGCCAGGCGACTGGCCACGCTTGATGGTGTTTCCGAACGCTCCTGCTTCAGATCGCTTTTGTCTTCCCATTGCCACATGGACCGGTTGAGCGGCCGGCGGGAATAACCATCGCATTTCGGGAGCGGATAGGTGAGCGAGGCGCAGCCGCTCAGCGTGGCTGCCATACACAGCAGCGAAACTGTTCTGATCATGAGAACCTTCTTTTTTGTTGGTGCGAGAGGGGCCGCTAACTGGCGCCTGTCGATCTGAAAGTTTGGCCGACGGCGCGAATGCCGCGGCCGGCGGCGCGAAAACTATGGGAGGCAGCCCAAGACAACGTGCTCTCATGGGCGTCGCGTGCGGTGCCGTAGCCATAGGTCAACGACGCGCCACCGGCAGCGAGTGCCGAGGCGATGCCGGGCAGTTGGTAGAACACATAGAGAGCAGCAAGGCAGATCGCGCAAAGAGCAATCGGCCGCATCAGCACATCGCTATATCCCTGGATTTGGGTAAAGGTCGTGTCGATCGAGGTGATCAGCAACGAACCCACGGCAACAACGAGCACCTGCAGGATAACGAAATTTGCAAGCTGGCCGATCCAGGCTTCAGTAAAGCGCCGGGTCGACTGGAACATGGCAAGCGCCACGAAGATGGGGCCGATGGCGAGCACGATCGCCAGCGCCAGCCGCGCGTAGAGCGAGACGATATAGCCGATGGCCGCAACGATGAAGCTGGCGCCGATGACCATCATTCCGCCGACACCGGTGACAATGTCGACCGGCCAGGCCGCACGCGACCAAATGTCGGTGGCTGACGCTTGGCCCTTGTCGAGAAGACTATCGAAGGTCGACGCGCTCGGCGCCGAGCCGGAATTAAGGGCCTGAGCAATCTCCTGCGGCAAGGTGTTGAAGAAGATGTTGGTGACATAGGTCTGGTATTCGCTGGCGTTCTTGACCAGCATGACGATGATCGCGAGCTTCATCGCCCGGAACGCGAAATCCAGAATAGGCTCCTGGACTGACCCGCGCAGGACGAGATAGCCGTAGAGGATGACATAAAGCGTCACCGCCGCGGTCAACGGCCCGGTGACCCAACCGGCAATATTCGACGTTCCCGAGGAGATGAAGGTCTCCAGAGGCGTCTTGAACTGCCCGTCGACAAAGTCGAAGACCTGATACATCACTCAGCCTCCTAGCGACCGCCGCATCTGTTCGAGGCGAACCTTGCCGTCGGCTGCTTCGGCATTCCTGCAATTGACAGTGTTTCTGAGTTCGCCGGGATTGTTGCGGCAGTTTTTGATCAGCTCGGCGAGCAGGCCCTTGTCTGCCACGAGTTCATCGACGGCATAGGACCGCTCCGACGGCTCAGAGCAAGCCGCAAGCGCTAGAAACGCAAGTGATAGGGGAAAGCGCCTCATTGCAGGGCAGCCTTCATTGAGTCCATACGCTGGCGCCAGTCCTCCGCCTTGCGTTRCTCATCGACCTGCACCTGCGCTTGCTGCACCATTTTCAGCCCCTCCATCCGCAAGACATCGTTCTGCAGGAAGGCCGTTTCCGCCTGCAGCCGTGCCTGCAGGTCAGCAGTATCCTTCGCATCGCTTGATATGGATATCTGCTGCCGCAGTTGGTCGATCCCCGCAATGCGCTTGTTTGCGGCATCGTAGATCTGCTGCCCGAGGCTCATCTGACCGGCGTTCTGGTTTTGGAGACGCGACAGTTCCTGGGCGTAGAAATCGTCGGCGCTGGTACGATAGGTGGAATTTTCCTGCAAGAATTTTGAAGCGGAGTCGCCGAATGTGTCGGTGCTACCGCCCTTGAGTAGCGTCTCGATTGCGGCAAAATCCGGCGGCAGCGCCTGGCGGACATCCGGGTCGTTGAGCACGCTCGCCACATCCGCCATGTTGGTCAGCTTGTTCAATGACCCGTAGAGCTGCTGCGCCTGCTCGATCTGCTGGTTCAAGGCATCGAGCTGCGCCTTCAGCTGCACTATGCTTTCGATCTGCTTGGCGATCGAAGTCTGGTCAATGACCGGAATCCCCTGCCCTGACGCGCCGCCCGCCGAAAGGATCAGCACCACGGCGAATGCCGCGCCCGAAAGTCGATATCTTGCCATCAGTTCGCTCTCCTTCTTTGCTGAAAAATTGGCAGCCAGTCTTCCCACCGATCGCCCACTTCGCCTCGGATCGCGTCGGCGAGTTCGACATTGGCCGTTCGGCCGGAGAGGACGGCCAGTTCGTCGTCGAAGCCGTTGAGGTCCAGCTCTGCCACGACGCTGTTGTGACCCTGCTTGACAATGAAGCGGCGGCTCTCGACAGAGAGTTCGCGGGCAATCAGTTCAAATTCCCTGTCCGTGAGTTTGAAACCATCAACATAATCTCCCCGGTCACCACGCGCGTTCGGCAGAAACACCTGTGTTGGGCACTGCTCGATGATCGTATGCGCGATCGGCGAGACGATCGCATCCCGCGGGCTCTGCGTTGCAAACAGCATTAGGCCGTTTTGCTTGCGGATCGTCTTGAGCTTGTTTTGGGCGAGATCGCGAAAGCCCTCGTCCTGAAGCGCTTTCCAGAACTCATCGATGACGATGATGATCCGACGGCCGTCGATCAACTGCTCGACGCGATAAAAAAGATAGGCCATCAAGGGGGTACGGATTTCCTCGTTGTCGAGGAAATCAGTCATGTCGTAGCCGATGAATTTAGCGCCGATACCGATGTCGTCGATCTCGTTGTCGAACACCCAGCCGAGCGGCCCTCCCCTCTCCCATCGGCGCAATCTCGCGGCAATACCTTCCGGATCGGTGTTGTTGAGGAAGGTTCTGAGCGCGCCGATCGTGCGTTGCGCGACCGGAAGATCGGCAAGGCCGTCGGTCGCAGACGCTATGTCGCGGAGTTCGGTGACCGAAAGTTCGCGAGCTGCCGAACCGACGAGCTTGCCGACCCAGCGTGCGAGGAACACCTTGTTCTCAGGCGTAAGCTCCAGCGCCTTCAAGGGCGCGCAGCCGGTGGGTTCACCGTTCCTGAGTGGAAGATAGGTGCCGCCGGCGGCACGCACGAAGAGGTCGCCGCCGCGGTCCTTGTCGAAGAAGACCATGTGGGGATCGTGTTTCTCGAGCTGCGACAGCATGAAGTTCAAGAGCACGGTCTTGCCGGCGCCCGAGGGACCGCAGACGAAGGTGTTGCCGAGATCGCCGAAGTGGAAATTGAAGTAAAACGGCGATCCCGAAGCGGTTTTAAGAAGAGCGACCGCCGGACCCCATTCATTGCCGTCCATCTGACCGATCGGATAGGAATGGAAGGGCGAAAGCGCGGCAAAATTCTTCGATGTGATCGCACCGGATCGGGCGCGGTAGCGCAGGTTGCCCGGCAGTTGCGCCCACCAGGCTGCCTCAAGGCCCAGATCCTCGCGCGCGACGACGGCGCCACCACTGGTGAGATGCGCCCGCGCCTTGGCAAGATTGTCCGTCAGCTCCATGAGAGAGCGGGCAAACACCGAAAGGCTCATATGGTGCTCGCCCAACACGAACCGGTTGGATTCCAGATCGTCCATCGCATCATTCAGTTCATCGATCTGCGATGCGGCTTTGTCGCCGCTGCTGACCATCTGGTTCTGCTTGCGCCCCATGATGACCCGCGCATCGGCTTTCGAGGCGAAGGCGAAGGACTGCGTCAAAATGACTTCGAACGGGCACGTCAATACGCTGTCCAGCATGCCGCTCCGTGTCCGGGCAGGATATTCCTTGAAACTCAAGATACCGGCGTAGCGGCTTTCGGCTTCGTGGCGGATCTCGACCGTCTCGCGGCCGATGATAACCCGATCGGAATAGATTGCGGACGCAATGCGCCCCTCGGTCAGCGGAATCGGCTCGCGACGGCCGCCAATGATCTGGTGTAGCACTTCATTCGGTTCGGAGAGCAGCAGCCCATCATGCTCATAGAGGCTGAGCAAGCGCGGCTGGAACCGCTTCAGTCCGGCGGTCACATCGACGACCTTGTCGCGAAGATGTTTCAAGCCCTCTTCATCGAGCTCGTTCTTGGTACCGCGCGCCCTTCTGAGCCTGGACAGTAGCTGCACCGCCTTCTCGGCGGGATCGCGGCTCGGCGACCAGAGGATCGAAACATAAAGATCGTTGCGGAACAGATCCTCGCGGACCATGCGATTACGATATTTGGCGTTGAGTTCTGCGGAAAACGGTGTGGCGAACGTTCCGTCAGGATAGCTGCTGTCCCTCCGACGGATCAGATGGGTCCATATTGCGAGCCGCTCATCGGCGAGGTTGCGATAAAGTGTGTTGAGGTCGCGATGCAGAGCGTTCAGGTCGAGCACACCCGCCGTCTCGAACGACACGCCTTCCAGCGCGATCATCGTCATCAGCGCCCGAGAGTCGAGCGCGATGATCGAGCCATCGACGTGACGCATATAGGGGATGAAGGTCTCCGGGCCGAGTTCGCGGGACCTGAGGGTCGCGGTGTTAGACAAGGCTGAGATCCCTTTCATCGTAGCGGCGGGCCAGTTTCATTGGAGAGAGCGAGGCGCCGCCCCAATAGGCGCTATTGCGCGAACGCCCTCGCGTCTCCACCCAGGCAAGCAGAATGCGGAACATGTTGTGGTCGTGCTTGACCAGCGCCCGGAAGACCAGGTGGAAGACGACGCCCACCGAAACGTAGGCGATCGAGCCGGCGACGATGTAAAGGATGGTCGTGAGCATGATGTTCACACCCATGGCTTCCATTGTCACACCGGCGATCATCGCCGGCCGCGTGCAGGCTAGGAAGAGCGTGTCCTCTTCAAGGGAGTTGGCCGCGTTCACCATGGCGCTAGCTTCCCACGATTGTGTTCACCAGTTCCGTGGCACCGAAGATGCCGCCGATGCCGATGATCCAGAAACCTGCCCGCCGGAGGTCCATGTAGCCGAACATCCAGGCGATGCAGATGATGATCACGGCGATGACTGCCAGAAGCTTGGCGATATTGCCCGTCAGCATCGTGACGATATTCTGCAGCACGGATCCTATGCCGGCAGACTGCGCAAATGCCGGTTCAGCCACACCGACGACGATAACTGCCGCCATGAGAACTGACGCTGCGACAGGACGGATTTTGGCTTTCGAGATCATTCACTTTGCTCCGCTGGATTGTTTTGGAAGATCAGGACAGAGGATGTTCGGCCGGTGCCAAACACATCCCAGGACGGCGAGCCTGCGGTCTCGCTGACCTCCGGTTCCGCCTCGGATTTCGACGCGAGTTTGTCGCTTTCGGCTGCCTCGGACGGATCAGGCCGTTCGTCGGTGCCCTGCCTTATCGTCAGTGTCGTGAGCGCGTCTGAAAGGCGCCTGCCTTCCTGCTCAACCTGTTTGCCATATTCGGCCATGGCTTCGACGTTTGGATCGTTTCGGCCATAATAGGATTCCAACATGACCTTCTCGGCCTGCGAGGTGTCAGCGCCTGCGCGTAAGGCCAGCCGATAATAGCCATCGAGCAGCGTGGCGGTCGCTTGGAGGTTAAGGCAAGGATCCAAAGCGTCGGCAATCGAGAGCTTCAGCTTGCGAAGCTCATTAGACTTTATGCCGCCCAGACCGAGCTGAACATTCTGCCGTTCGGCAATCAACGCGCTTGCCGCCGCGATTGCCTCGGCCTTGGATGCTGGCTGGTCTGCAAGGGATTTGCCTGCTCCGATGCGAATAGCATAAGGCTGAAAGCGGCTCTCGAGGCTGACAATGCCGGCAAGCGTTTCGACAGCCACGGTCGGGGCGCAGGTCTGCGCCAAATCGATGAATGTGACAGGCATGACTCAGTACCAGACCCGCTGCTTGCCGACACCCTCGATCGTCACATCGATGTAGTGAGGTTGCGCACGAAGATGGGCTTGCGTGGTGACATACCTCAAGCACTCGCCGCCGCTGCTCGTGAAGTTGTCGTGGCTAAAGGTGCAGAAGGAGCCATCCACCCTCTGCGGCGAGGTCGAAACGCACGACGCTGTCTCTCCCCTGGCACCAAAGCTGCCAACGAGCCTGTAGCCGGCGTCGCAATAGTATGGTTCATACCCCGGGTCGGACGTCTGAAATCCAACTCCGCTGCAGGTTGGGAAAGAATGCCCCGCGGCCAGCGCGCTCCAGAGCCTCTGGATCGGCGGTTCACAGGCCGCATATTGCGTGGGACCACCCGGATTGGAAATGCAGAGGATAACCTGGCATCCCCAATCATCAGCCCGCGCATAACTCGCAGAAATGAGATAGTATGGCAGCATGGTCGAAACGACGAACAACGCTCTTGCTAGAAGGTCTCTCATGAATTCCACCCTCCTTGTCTCCAGCCGGCAGCGGCGCCACTTTCTTCGAGCGTCGCCGACCGGGAATTTAACTGTCTTATATACAGCAGTTAAATAGATGACAAGAGCGCTCAAGACGCAATTGCACAATGTCGCCTTTTCCGCCTTCATTCTGCATGAAATTTTGGATAACCCGCTGCCGGACGAGACGCCTCAGTCACGGTTGAAGCAGATCGGCTTGATGAGCGTGCTCTACATGATGCATCAGGCACATCAGCCTCTAACACTCTCAAATATAATAGAAATTACGCAACTTACGAGAACGGGCATCAAGGAAACGATTGAACCTCTTGTTGGACGTGGAGTGCTGACGGAGACCCTGGGAAAGAACGTCATGGGCCGTGGCACGGCCCGTCAATTTAAGATCTCGGAGGACATCCTCAACAGGCTGAATGCCTTTGAAGGGGGCAAAGAAGCGGAATCTAAGTAGCATTTTTTCAATAGTTAAATGATGGAGAGGCCGCGAATCATTGTGGCCGAATACGTTTTTGAGGATACAACTTTGTCCTAGAAATCGCGCCTTGCGGTGGCAGGCATACCCCTTCCCAGACTACAGTCTTTGACCTGTTTGCTGGCCGGTAGACTCTCTAATTTTCGCCAGTCAAATGAGAACTCATAGGATTGGTATCGCCGGCGCCTTCGGCCCGCGATACCGCTGTCGTGGACGCATTTTGGATGCCGTTCAGGCCGCACTTTCGAGAAGCTTCTTAGCCTTGCCTTCCAGATCGAGGCGGGTGTCTTGGTGCGTCTTGTCCCTCGCAAGCGCCGTGATCCCCTGAACGAAATCGAAGATCGATTCCGGAGGATGGCCTTCTTCGGAGAGCACGGTCTCAATGATCCTACCGGTGTCGCCCTTCGAGAAGCCACGTCGGCGCAGGAAGGTGTGCCGATCCTCTTCGTTTCGGGCAACCACCCGCTCGCGCGCCGCCCGAATGCCGGCGACGAATGCGGCAGGGGAGGAATTGGCAAAACTCGTGAGCGCGGGTGCGGCCTCATGCGCGAACCGATCTGCCGCGAACTTCGAATGCCGGATACTGATTTCCTCGAAATTTTCCGAGCCCCAGATGTTTCGGTTGGCGCACACGGCGCGGAGATAGAACGAGGCTATGCCGAGCGTCTTCGAACCGACCTCCGAGTTCCAGGCATAAAAGCCGCGGAAGAACAGATCCGGTTCGCCATTCGGCAGGCGTCCAGCCTCGATCGGATGGGTGTCGTCAACCAGGAACAGGAAGACATCGCGGTCTGATGCGTAGAGCGTCGTCGTATCCTTAGTGATGTCGACGAACGGATTGTGCGTCATGCTCGACCAGTCGAGAAGTCCCGGCACCTTCCAGTTCGTGTCGCCGGTTCCATTGCCGGCGATCTTCATCACCGCCGATACGAGCTCGTGATCCCAGATCCGACCATATTCGGGGCCGGTCACAGCCCTGAGTTCAATGCGGCCGTCATCCATCTCGAGCGTCTTCACCAGTTCGGCGCGATGATTGAGCAGGCCGTGCTGGAGATTGATCGCGGCAAGCGGTGCGGGGAGCTGCCGCATATAGCTCGCCGGCGCACCAACCAAGCTGCAGAGCTGACCATAACTCCAATGCGTCGGAGCGATGGGCCGCTGCTGGCCCGGGACAACCAGTTCCAACCTTTCGGAATTGTTGCGGCTCGCTTCCACACGGATGGCCGAGCTCTCCACCGTCCGGGCATGGGCGCGGTCCGCGCGAAACCTTACCGCGTCATGGAGTTCAGAAAGGGAAAGATATCGCTCGTCGTCTGGCCGGGAAAACCATTCCGACGAAACACGGCCAAGGCGCTCGCCACGCGAGATGTCGACCGTGAAGCCGGAGGATACAGATTGCGTATTGGACATCATGTTCATGTAAATTCTCCTGAAACGAAAGAGCCCGGCGCAAAGGCCGGGCTTTAGGATTGAGATCAGGGCGAAGCGGCGCAAACGCCGCTTTGTTATTCTGGGGGCATTGGGGCTGATTTGCAGATTGACACCTAGCCCCACCGGGGAGCGACGACGCCTATTCCGCAGCGTCGAGGTGTGGCTCGAGTTCGTCTTCAGATGAAAGACGAATGTCGTCATCACCGACGTCGCCGGACAAGAAGGCTGGAAGGGGGACGACGGTCGCCTCAACGACAGTATCATCCGCAACCTCACCTATTACAGTTTCCTCACCTGAAACGTCGTCGCCCGGGAGGCGCAGCAGTTCAGGGAGCCATCCGCTACCCTCAAGCAGGCGCTCGGCTTCGCGGGCCATGTCCTGCTTCTTCAAGTGATCGATGAGCTGCGCCGACCGCTCGCCCTTCGCTTCGCGAACAGCCTGCAGGATATGCGCCTTGGTCACTCTGCCAAGATAGTTATCGACCGTCGGCACCCATCCCGCTTCGACCAGATCGAATCCAATCGACCGCGCGACCTGATCGGCATGAGCGACGGTTCGAGTACGCCTGTTCCACGGCTCGATGACGGCGTTCAGCGAAAGCGAGGCGCAATGCGCAAACAAAACCTGCCGGCTGACCTCATCGAGCCTGATTAGGAAATCCCAAAGGTCGTCAGGGCTTTTCGGCAAATCGTGTCCCCACGCTTCATGCCGCTGGTCGATCTCCTTCGCCCAGACGGTGTCGCCGAGACCTTGGCTTTGGCTGAACTTGGCGCTCTGAAGTGTCAGCTCCAGGCATGAATCCGAACCGTAGACATAGAAGGTCTTTAGCACGAAGGCATGTAGCACTGCGATGAAGGCCATGACGACATCGTTCGCCAGCGCATTCCGGAGCGCCACGGTTCTTGTCGCCGTCAAATCGAGAACCAGCTTGTCGGAAAGCGGTCGGAGCGTGTCATCCTCGTCGTCGACCTGCTCATTAGAAACAGGTTTTCCGTTCACCGAGACACCACCGGCCGTCGAGCCGGGGATTTCGCCGTCACTATCGCCACCGGGATCGCCAGGATCGCTATCCTCGGTATCAACAACCGGCTCGTCTTCAGGCCGAACGAAAGCACGCTCGATCTTCAACTCACCACTGGCGCTGAGCGAGATGAAGGCGCCGCCGCGCTCGACTTCTTGAGGATCGAACACGTAGGGCCGGTCGTTCAATTGGTCCAGTGCAGTTCCGAGTTCTTCAAGCCGGGCTTCGGTTTCTTCCGAATATTCGTTTGCCTCGGCGTATTCGGCATCGAGCTTGTCGTATTCGGCCTTGATTTGATCATGACGAGCGAGTTCGTCCTCGGTGAACTCAGCCCGCTCGCCGTAGAACCGTCGTAGACCGGAGGTGTGACCAAAAGGAAAGTCGAGTGCCGCATCGACCCACTTCCAACCCTCCTTGGACTTCAGCGCCTCGGCATCGACTTTCAGCTTCTCGAATACCAGCTGTTCGAGAAGGCCAGGGTCCTGCATCCATCCGCCGTTGTCTTGCTCGAAGAGGTCCCGCATGACAACGCCGCCGGCTGCCTCATACGYGTCGATCCCGACATACATCGCACGGCGATCGCTGGCGCGCACTGCAGTTTCGGTGAGCAGGCGGCGGATGTAATAGGGTTCCCTCGAATGCGAGCGTGAAACCGTATCCCAAACCTGCTCCTGACGGACATGATCATTGGTGATCGAAAAGGCCATGATCTGTTCAAGCTTCATTTGATCGTCGGCGTAGAGATCGAGCAGACGTGGCGAAACGGATGCGAGCCGCAGGCGCTGCCGCACAGTCGCAGCCGATACGAAGAACCGCGCGGCAATGTCCTCTTCCCCGAGGCCTTGATCGCGAAGGGTCTGGAATGTCCGGAACTGGTCCAGAGGGTGAAGATCGGCGCGCTGGACGTTTTCCGCCAAGGAATCGTCCTCAGCCGATGTCGCGCTGTCGCGCTTCACGATGCACGGGACGAGTTCCGTCTTTGCCATGCGCTTCTGTTTGACCAGAAGTTCGAGCGCACGGTACCGGCGGCCGCCGGCGGGAACTTCGTATCGACCGGTTTCCTCGCCGTTTTCGCCGATGATCGGCCGCACACTCAGGCTCTGCAACAGCTTACGAAGTGCTATGTCTTCCGCGAGGTCCTCAATTGACACCCCGGCCTTGATGTTGCGCACATTCCGCTGCGACAGCTCGAGTTTATCGAACGGAATGTCTTCGGACCTGTTCAGGGTGATTTTCTGAATGGCTTTGGCCATGTCATCTCTCCGCAGCGGGCCGGCCGGAGCCTCTCTCCAACCATCTCAACCCGCCGGAAATTCCCCTTCCCTCCTCTTCCTCTGGACCGCTCCGCAGTCCGCAGCAGCAAATCTCACCTTTTCTGGCCAACCTTAAATCAGGCAATCCTGGTCCATTACGCCAAACTGCCACTCTCCGCCAAGCGCACCGACCACCAAGAGCGACTGCCTTTCTGCGACAAGGAAATCAGTTGAGCACTCATTTCTCACCTGAAGGCCCTGTTCGGCGAGAGGATTCCGCGCCGCAAATACTTCATTTCAAAAAATACAGGAACAACAATTGCTTAGCAGAGTTGGTCGCGACCAACTTTTCAAAAGTTCGGTCGGTGTCAAATAGACCTCCGCCTCACTCCCTTCTCAGCGGCACCTATCCCGTTCGACTTTGGGCCACGCCATTCGCCTTCAGCAACGCCATAATCATCGGTCCTAGCGAAAATTCCCCTCGCTCAGTTCTTCGCGTCAGATCACGAAGATATCCGCCAGGTGAGTTGATCATGTTCGCGCGTTCTAGGATGCTCGCAACAGTGACAGCCGCATTCTCCGGCCCCATAGCCTCGCAAGCCTCCTGATATGCCGACGGGCTGATCCCCAGCGTCGATCGCACGACCACAGCCGCGAACATAAAATCGCGCCAGCTCCCAATCTTGCCGCCGGCCCCGTAGTCGACAATTTGCGGGCAGGCCTTCAAGACTAGACCGAGCGGGAATACCGTTTGCGGGTTAACGCTCGTCCGATCTCCTGCCGCCGACTTTGCCCCCCGCTCTTTTTCAGAGCTTGGTTCAAGTTCATATAAGGAATCGGATTTTGAATTCTGTATGTGGCGCTCGATATGGACATCATTGGCGCTTTCATTTCTCAATTTTTCCTGAGTTACCAGCCGGTTGAGGACCTCCTCTTTTAACATCTGCATTTGTTCCAAGATTTCACTAACCTCCGCAATCGAAGGGTTGCGTGGAAGGCGGGCGGTCAGCGAAATGAAGATGTCCTCGACTGCCTCCCAGTCTCCCTCTGCGCCTTCTTCCACAGCTGCTGTGATCAATTTACGCACATCACGCCTGCAGATCGTCAGGTTCTCTTTAGTTCTTCTGAAAGCGGCGCGCTCAGCCGCAATCTGTTGGGCCAGCATCGCCAGTTCTTCGGCGCGGGCGAGGAGGGGGGAAAGGTCGAAGCCAAACGCTCTCTCGACGTCGCCAGAGTGATCTCTGCGGGCGTAACGCTTCCCATTTGCACTGTCCTTCCGGACAATCAAACCTGCATCCACAAGGGCCGCGAGATGACGCCGCAGGGTCGAGCCCGCCATCCCGTGAGCTCGCAACGAAAGTTGCGCATTCGAGGGGAATACGATTAACGATGCATCTTGACGCAGTTCGTTGTCCGGATGGAAGCTCAAAAGTGCGTCAAGCACTGCGAGGCTGTTCGACTGAATGCCAAGTCGTGTCATCGCCATCGAGATATCCCGAAAGATTCTCCACTTCTCAGCCGACTTTCCCGCCTTGATCTCGGCTATGGCTTGCTGCCGTCGCACGAGAGCAAGCGAAACCGGYCGCCGACCAAAGGGCGTCGTCACATTTCCCGTTCTCATCTCTTTTACCTTTCAGCAGGCAAAGGAAATTTGCTCACCAAAACGGTGCTGAAAACTCTTGACGAGGATTCCAGGAAATGCGATTCTGTTCGTGCTAAAGAGACAGAAGGGCTTCCACGACGGCAACGTTGAGGGGGCTCTTTTCTTTTTGCGCGGTACTAGTCCTTCTTCTATTTGTGTTTCGCACGATGTGCTTCGTAAAGCGCTGGCAACTGCTCGATCACAAAGGCCGCAAAGTCCGGTGTCGCCTTCCGATCGATCGTAATTTCTAACTTCGCCTTGCTCAGCTTCACCTGCGCCAGACGTTCGCCATCTCCGGTCGACATGACATCGGGAAGCCCACGCACCATCCGACGAGGCTTGAGATGCGTCATAAGGGCCTTGAATCGCTCCGCTGACTGAAGCACCTGCATTTCGTCAGAGCGCATTAGCCTCACTGAATCGTCTCCGGGGGATGCTTTTTCCACAAGCGCAGCCAATTCCTGCCAGCTCCTGAGGCCGACGCCAGGAGCGGAGCCGATCGCATCGATCAAATCGGAGGGGAGGGCGTCGACGATGGAGAGCATCTTGGAGAGATCGCCCTTATCGACGGACATCGACGAGATGATAACCTCACGGGGAAACCGCTCCCTTAGACGGGCAGCAAACCGAGCTTTCTCGATAAACGTTAGGTCCTGACGTTCATTGTTTTCTTGGCCCTGTGCGACGACCAACTGTTCGTCCGTCAAATCTCGCACGACGGCTTTTACCGGAAGACCAAGTTCAGTTACCGCGCGTAGGCGGCGATGGCCGAACGCGATTTCATATCGACCGGACTTGTGAGGGTGAGGGCGGACAAGGATCGGCACCTGCTGACCCTGTTGCTTTATGGATGCAAGCAGGCCATCTATGTCGCCGGGCATACGGTCTTGCATGAACGAAGGATCAACAGCCTTGGGATCGAGATCGATGACGGCTTGCCCCTCAGCCAGACGGCGCTCAATTTCCTCCGCTCGCTCCATGCGGTCGGTTTGCTCACGCAACGCGTTGCCAATGTTAGCAGTCAGCTTTGTTGATGGGTCACGTTCCTTACGAGCCACGCCAAGAAGCGGCATGGAATGACTTCTCGGCGTGTGGGTATCGTGGGGAGTAAGAGACGTCGGTACGTTTGCAGAAACGCCTAAAATGTCCTTCCTGCTCATATGGGTCTACCCCAGGCTTTTTTGATGAGAGATTCGATCTCGTCATTGACGGCGTTCATAGCCTCCAAGGCGCGATCATAAGTCGACCGCGTGAATTGGCCGCGTTCTACTTCGAAAAGTGTCTGATTCGTGAGCCCGGCGTCAGAGACGGCGGTCGTCTTCACCATGGGAAAATTGAGTACGTTTTCCCCGAAGATCGATCTCAGGTAGCCGACCATCTGGTTCTGCGGACCATCACTCGGTTCGAAGCGAGTGATCAGATACCGCATCCAATTGAAGTTGAACTGAGCACCAGCGTCTTCAATTTCCCGGAGTAGATTCGACGTCATTGCCAGGAACTGGTTCATTGACATAACATCGAGCATCTGCGGATGCACCGTCACCAGAATAGACGTCGCTGCCGTAAGAGCTGATAAGGTGAGGTAGCCAAGTTGGGGAGGACAATCTATTACGACAACATCGTAGTTGTCCGCGATATCCTCGACGACCTGGCTAACCCGCCCGTAAAACAAAGTGTCGCCTTCCTTGCGTTTCATCAGCGCACGCGGTGTGTCGTGCTCGAACTCCATAAGCTCAAGGTTGCCAGGAATGAGGTGCAGGTCTGGGATGTACGTTCCTCTGACCACCTCTTCAATCGGACGCTGCTCTTCATCGTAGCGGATAGCGCCGTAAAGCGTTTCATTTGGACCGACGTGTATCTCCGGTTGGCTGCCGAACAACGCAGACAGGCTTGCCTGAGGATCGAGATCGATCGCGAGCACGCGATATCCTCGCATCGCGAGATATTGAGCCAAATGCGCCGATGTAGTGGTTTTTCCCGATCCGCCTTTGAAGTTCATAACCGAGATGACTTGCAACTGCTCGTCCTCTCGCCGATGCGGCAGATAGCGTCGGCTGCCGCGGCCCACTCGATCCAGATGCTTTCGGATCTGATGTATATCTTCGATCGAAAAGATGCGACGCCCGCCCGCACCTGTACTCACATTCAGCTCCGGCGTGTCGGAAGCGATCTGTCGTAGATACGACTCTTTCACGCCGAGGAGCTTTGCGGCCTCCGAAGGCGCAAAGCCCCGGATTCCTTTCTCTGCAGAAGGCGGGAAAACCTTGAGATGATGCGCTTGCAGTTGCCCCGATAAGGCTTCAGCATGCCGCTCCATCAAAGCGGTCAATCCCTCAACTTTCACCGTTGTTTTCGCGGCGCTCTTCGCCATCTCGTAACCTGTTTCTTGCCAATGGCGGTATTAAGTGAAAAATTGGGAAAGTTCCGCCGATGGCAATAGGCTCCGATTCTGCGCGCCAGGCAAGAGTTTTTTGGTTAACAAACGGTTAATGCACTGCCTGCCTCGTCACCCGAAATCAATGATCTTGGGCAGACAATCCATAAAAAACAAAGAATTACATCCCTCTCTCTGCTAAACTCAACCGCCGATGCCGCACCGCAAAAAAAGCAAACCGAGATCAATACTCAATCCAGCCGCACCATTTTCGTCGTCAACATGGAGGAACATGTTCAGGCCGGAGTCGAATCGAGGACCTCTCGCCACGAACCCTGCCACTGACGGCGTGCGCGGGATGAGAGCCCTGTTGAAGCCTGCTATGGCTTGCGCCAAGGCGATCAAGGTGCCGTATAAGAGCAATGTGTGAGCAAGATGACGAAATTTGGCGCCGAGTTGACAAAGGCAATGTCGGAAGCCTTGGCACATTCCCAGGGAAAACACGTAGCCGGAATGCGCGCCCACTCTGTCGATCTTGGATCGACTGATGCGAAACTCATCCGCCAGAGGCTCGATCCCAGAAGGGGTAAAATTGCTGCCATCATGAGCACCAGTCCATCTGGAGGTAAAAAATGAGGGCAGGCAGCGTTAATCCTAGAAAGCCGTGACCACCCTGCCCAGGAACAGAGAGCCTGTATCGGAGCAGCCGCCAGTGACAGAACCAAGCCTGCCGAAGTGGCAGCTTACCGAACGACCATGTTCAGGTGGTGAGCCGGTGCCGACCAATAGGTCACAGCGACGACCGTTGTTTCACGAAGTCGTCTCGGCGGCAAAATCAGGCGTCCGACAGTAGCCCGTCAAACACTTCCAACAGCGCATCGACGATCGCTTGGCCAAGGGCGTTGCCGGCGTCGGCGATCTTGTCATCGGACATGTCGCGTGCAGCAAGCGCCAGATCGCCACCCTGGTCGGCGACGATGGCCTGCGCGCGCTCGATCGCCCATTGCGCAAAGTCGCTGCGATTTTCGATTGCCATTGTTTCGGTCACGGGCTCGTCAGTCATTTACGATTTCTTCTCAGTTGGGGAGATATCGATCGGAAGCGCGTTGAGTTTTGCGTACGCGCTTCTTCCGAGAAGTCAACGGCAACGAATCTGTCTGACGCTGTTGAAGTTGTTCGGACAATTTGACCGCAGGATCAATCCTGGCCTTTAGCGGCGGGGCAGTCACTGGCCGACCTGGCATAGCTCAGGTGATATGGGGCCATGCCGCAACGGCGACCGGTACCGCCAAGCCGAACAATATGGCCGCCGTAAGCCGCAGAAACCGAATTCGGCGTGTCCGCCGACCGTCCCAATCATAAGCCATGACCGCCCTCCGAGATTGGTATTCAAGCAAACCGACACATACGAGTCAATTGACCGCCGCACTGAATTTCCAGCTGCAGCGAGACCGCGCTTTGGTCGGCCGAGCCGGCTCTTCCACGAACAGAGCATCTCGTTTGGTGACGCGAAACGTAGCGCCATGCCGTTGGATGCCTTCGGTCTTCCCGCCTTGCATCGCGCGAAAAAACCCAGCATGGTGCCGGCGTTCAAATCGCTGCCGCCGGCGCGTGCAGATTTTTGGGAAGAGAAAAATGGCCACTGGTACCGTCAAATGGTTCAACGCAACAAAAGGCTTTGGTTTCATCCAGCCGGATGATGGGGGCGCCGACGTCTTTGTCCACATCTCCGCCGTCGAGCGGGCTGGACTGCGCGGGCTCAACGACGGCCAGAAGATTAGCTATGAATTGGTCAAGGATCGCCGTAGCGGCAAGATGTCGGCTGACAACCTGCAGGCTTAAGCCCCGATTGCGATGCCGGAGGGGAACATGTCGGGAGAGCTTGGCCTGTTTCGTGGCGTGCGCGTCATCCCAGACTAAGAATCATCAAGCCGGAGTCGACTGTGGAAACCAACCAGCACGGCCACGTGGTCCTGGAATGTATGCAGCGCTTGGACATGGAGGTTGGAGACCGCGTCAGCGTTGACGACCTGGCGGAATACGCCTTTGCCCAGGGCGTGGAATTGGACGAGCTGGAAAATGCCATCATCCATGCGAGCTCAAACGGATGGATTCACGCAGCGGACGATCAGGTCTATCTCACCGCCGACGGATACAAGCTCCTTAACCCCGCCAACGATAACTCTCAAACGATCATTCTGCCGAACTGATGCCACCGCTGTGGGCGAGCCGCGATGCGGATGAAATCGCCAAGAAGTTCAACCATTCAGCACGGCTCGCGGCCCGTTTCGGCCCAGTTGAGGCATTGAGGACCTGGAGTGCGCCTCATCTCAGCGCACGACAACGGGACCGGAGCCAATTAGCATTTTTGCAGCTTCGGCAACATAGCGATGTCGAGACGCATGAAACACCATAGCTGCCTTCACAGAGAGGATGGAGGCTGGTTCTTATGCCAGCACGGAATGGTATGGACGTCCGCACTCGGGACGTGCCCATCGGCACCGCCTGGCCTCGGTGTTATCTGAGCGCATAACCAGCGTTGTCGTCGCGCCGAATGGGTGACCGTACTCTGTCAGGATCGCCCTTTTCTGTGCAATGGTTGTCTGAGTTGCCTTCACTCAGTTGAATAGAAAGTCATGCACGTTTAGATCTCCTGGAGCATGCTTAAGCAGCGTAAGGTAGTCACCGTTCCCAAAGTCAATCACGGTATTGGAGCCTGACTGCAGTAGATGGGCTTGAACGTCAGCCATGGAATGGATGCCAGTCACGTGGCTGAGATCGATAACATCGTGACCCTTCCCGGTGGCGGCAAAATCGGCGATCGTATCGGACCCGTCCGCGCTCCGAAAAACGAATGTGTCTGCATCGCCGCCGCCGATCAAGACATCCATGCCGCGGCCGCCGGCGAGCCGGTCGGCGCCGAAGCCGTCATCGAGCACGTTGTTCCCAGCGTTGCCAGTGAGATGATTGGCGAGCGTATTGCCTATGCCGTCAATGCTTTTCTTCCCGATCAAGGTTCGCCGATGGCGATCTCACGACCCAAATCAGCGAGCCGTTCGACCCTGATTTCGAAGCGCTTCGAGCCAACTTCAACAGTGCCGTGGCCCAGCTCTGCCAGACGCTCGGCAAAGTGGCAGGCTCGACTGTCGGCATCGACAGCGGATCGAACGAGATTGCCCACAGCGCCAATGGGCTGGCGAGACGCACCGAACAGCAGGCGGCAGCTTTGGAGCAAACGGCGGCGGCGCTCGACGAGATCACGGCCAATGTCGCCTCATCGTCCAAACGCGCCGAGGAAGCTCGCAAAGTCGCGGCCGAGGCCAATACAAGCACCGCCACGTCGGGCCAGATCGTGACCCAGGCGGTCGAGGCGATGAGCCGCATCGAGCAATCCTCCAACGAGATATCGAGCATAATCGGCGTCATCGACGAGATTGGGTTCCAGACCAACCTGCTTGCGCTCAATGCCGGCGTCGAGGCTGCACGCGCCGGCGAGGCTGGCAAGGGGTTTGCGGTCGTCGCTCAAGAGGTGCGCGAACTAGCGCAACGCTCCGCCAAGGCGGCGAAGGAAATCAAGACGCTTATCCAGGCGTCGAGCGGCGAGGTGGCGACCGGCGTCGACCTTATCGAAAACCGGCGGCGCCTTGAAGCAGATCGGTGAACTGGTGACGGCGATGAACCAGCATGTTGATGCAATTGCCGTATCAGCACGCGAACAGTCTGTAGGCCTCGCGGAGATAAACACGGCAATCAACAGCCTTGATCAAACCACCCAGCAGAACGCCGCTATGGTTGAGGAGGCGAGCGCCGCATCCGCATCTTTGGCCAGCGAGAGTGCCACATTGCGCGACCTGATCGCCGAGTTCAACATGGGGACCGCGACCGGACAACAATCCCGCTTACTGCGCAAGGTTGCTTAGTTGTGTTATCAGAGCTTTCGCGTCTATGTAGCGGCGGCTGATCCCCCACTGAACCAGATGGATTGTCATCGCCACCTCGGCAGCTAAAGAGAGCCAAGTGTCCGATGCGGGCCGACGGCTCGGAAGCAGAAATATCGGCGGCGGCACCTGTGCTGTCACACGAGGCAGAACTACCGCTGACGTGATTTTTGCTGTTCTACTCGATAATTTGGTCAACCGGTGAATCTTCTCAATTCCCACAAGCGCTCGTTATCCGAATTGAGACTCCGCTTTCGAGATACCGCACAATCAGAAGTTCGCGCCAGGTGTGTGGCTGCGCGCGACAGCGAGACCGGAACCAACTGGCATTCTTACCGCTTCGGCAGCATAGCGCGGCCGGCATTACGGATGGTCAAGCTCGATCCGGCCATCGGCGCCAAAAGGCCAGCCGCAATCGCGCTATCGAGCGCGTTCGTATAATTCTCTCCGGACAGATCGTGCTTACGGGCGAAACTCTCAATTGCCCCCCTCGTGGCTGAAGGGGAAACACCGAAGCGGGGATTCCAGAACGCATTCATGATGATCTGATGCTGTTCGTTATAGGTCAAAACATATCTCCTATGACAAGGCCTGAAATCAGCAGCGCCGTTCGGGACCACGCCCGACGCTACGCTTGGCGAGCTTTGCGGGCGGCGTAGCGGCGGTCGCGTTCGGCCTTGCGAGCGGCCTGCTCTTCAACCAACCAGGCTATCCGGTTTTTCTCCGCAGCCTCCCGCGCTTCCGCCTCTGCTCTTGCGGCAGCATCGATGACGGCCTGTCGCTCGGCAGCTGCTGCTTGGAGTCGGTCCTGCTCTTCCGTTCTTGAACGCTCCCGCTCGACACGCCGCTCGTCTCTGGCGGCAGCAACCGCTAAGCGCTCGGCCTGTCTGGCTTCCTGGCCTGGTATCGCCGCATCCCTGGCAGAGCGATAGGCACTGAGAAGGGCTGCCTTGGCCTCGGTTGCAGCTTTACGGCGATCGGCGAGATCATGGTGTCCGGCGTTTTTCAAATCATCATCCTGGTTGGGTGTAAAATCAAAATGGTTAGGCTTTGCTGACCCGTTTCGCAGAGGTAGCAGCAGGGGACGACATTCGGTCGGCCAACTCCTTCGCCTTACGTGCTTCGCGCAGCCGTAAGGTCTTCTCTTCGCGCGCCTGGGCGATTGAATCGAGCGCATTCATCGCCTGTCCTCTGGCGAAGAATTCAGTTTGCTCTTTGCCAAAGGCAATTTCGGCCTGCTGGCGCGATCTGCTATATGTCTCTGCCATGGGGTCATCCTCAATAGGGGTGGTCCGTGGCGAAAGGAGCAACTGGACCTCGCGCCTCGAACCTCTGATTGCTCTATGCGCGGTCGAACGTGAACGATGTGAGCAGGCTGGTGACGAAGTTGCTGGCCTTTTCCTTGACCAGCGTCTCGATCCAGCCGTCGGTGCCACGCAGCATCAAGCCAGTGTAGATACTGTCCACGGCAGCTTCTTCAATTCGGCTGATATGGGCTTTGAAGCTCTCTTCACCGCCTGTTTTGTAGATGTCGCGCACGACCATGCGCAGAATTTCCTGCATGGCGATTTGCCATGCGGTGTTGGTGGCCTGCAATTCGTTGGTTTCCATGCAAATCTCCGAAAGCCGCCTGGGCTTCGATAGCAGCACTTCGTTAGCCATCGCCCCAAAGCACCACGGCAACAAAAAAGGCCAGGCAATTGCCTGACCTTCACCGGTATCACGCTCTCAACAGTGCCAGTACATCCGTGGTCAAAGGAAAGCGGATGGCCGAATTAAGCAGACTGCAGATTGCAGGCAGACATCTTGCCGGACTTCCGGTCCCGCTCCATGTCGTAGCCGAGCTTCTGGCCTTCGACGAGTTCGCGCATGCCCGAACGCTCGACGGCCGAGATGTGGACGAATGCGTCCGGGCCGCCGTTGTCAGGCTGAATGAAGCCAAAGCCCTTGGTGGAATTGAACCATTTAACCGTGCCGATGGTCATGATGAACCCTTTCATAGCAACATTGATGAACCGCGGCACGAAAGCGCTGCGATGGTGATACCGATTTTTTGAAAGGAAGGTTCGTTCAGGGCGCGGTGCCAAACGCGCGATAATCAAAGCTCAGCAAGCAAATCTCGATGAACTTCAGATAGAGAGTTCGGCCGGCGATGTCAACGTCTAGTTTTCGACGGACCAATAATGGGCCAGATGGTGCGTTTGCGTACACGTCTGTCAAACTTCATTGAGCAGCGCGCGGACCGCCTGCAGCAGCGCCCGAGAATCGGTCGGTTTGCCGAGGTTGGTGGCGCCGCGGAGAACCGGGTGCCGGAGCACGTTCGGGTCGTCCAGGCTGTTGTCAGCACGAACGGTATCCCCACGGATGTCAACATAGACGCTACGGGTGTGACGTTTCATTGCCGAGATTGACGTCGAGAACGGCTGCGTCGGGACGTTCGCGTGACAGAAGATCAAGGGCGTCAGCGACGATGCCCGCTGGGCCGACCACGCCGTAGCCACCCCTCGTCAGACTTGTTTTCAAATCCACCGCGATAAAATACTCATCCTCGACGATGAGAATGTGCTTGGGCGTTCCGTGCCCGGTCTCCGGCAACTGCCCGGATCGCATGCACTGATTGCCTGGCAGGACATCCTTGCCGCTTAAGGAGCTTGATGGACCGGAAGTGGAGATCAAAGGTTCGTTGATTTCCAACATGGCCCAAGGGGCTGAAAAGGCAAGAGGGAAGGCGTCAAAAAGGCCTCGATCCATACTTCCAAAAAAATCTGGAAAGGGATCTTGAACGGCAAAATCCACGCAACTAAATCGAATTCTGCCGGCGCTGAAAGGGCCGGCGTTCACAAGGCTCGATGGCCTTAATGCCCATGTTGCTTCAAGGAGGATATGGCTATGGCAACATCTTACGACTTCAGCAG
>NZ_JBFUFF010000048.1:0-47251 GCF_056403555.1 Rhizobium sp. P2_G2 | reverse complement strand
CCCCAGGTCACTCTCCCCCCTTGTGGGGGAGATGTCCGGCAGGACAGAAGGGGGCGCCCCAGACGCCGTCCCCAAACCGCACCTCCCTCCCAAACCCTTTACTTTCGTTTTTTTCGTTCTATCCTGCGCCACGAAATTAAGTCCGAGGCATGCGCATGTTTCTTTCTCCGCGCCACAAGGAAATTCTCGAAATCGCCAAGAACCAGGGCAAGGTGCTGGTGGAGGAATTGGCGAACCGCTTCGAGGTGACGCCGCAGACAATCCGCAAGGATCTCAATGAACTCTGCGAGCAGCGCCTGTTGAACCGCATCCATGGCGGCGCCGTCTTTCCCTCCGGCACCGAGAACATGCTATATGAGCAGCGCCGGCAGATCGCCGCGCAAGAGAAGGATGGCATCGGCCGCGCTGCAGCCAAACTGATCCCCGACAATGCCTCACTGTTCGTCAATATCGGCACCACGACAGAGGCTGTCGGGCAGGCCCTGCTTGACCATGGCCGGCTGATGATCATCACCAATAATATCAATGTTGCCAACAGGTTGCGTATCTACCCGCAGTTCGAGGTGGTGATTGCCGGCGGTGTCGTGCGCGGCACGGATGGCGGCATTGTCGGCGAGGCAGCGGTGGATTTCATCCGCCAGTTCAAGGTCGATTTTGCCGTGATCGGCGCCTCGGCGATCGATGACGACGGCGCGCTGCTCGACTACGATTTCCGCGAGGTGAAGGTGGCGCAGGCGATCATCGCCAATGCACGGCATGTCATCCTGGTGGCCGATTCGACCAAATTCGAACGCACGGCACCAGTGCGCATCGCGCATATTTCGCAGGTCCACACCTTTGTCACGGACAATTGCTTTCCCGACAACCTTCGCAAAATCTGTCGTGAAAACAATGTCCAGTTGATCGAAACCGCCAATCCGGCGGCCGCTTGAATGCAGTTTGAACCAGCCTGATTTGCGCGCGTGTTCGGTTTCAGAATTTTCGATTGACATTCGTTTTATCTTCGTTTTGAATGCTGGCAGGTTCGCAATTGCAATAAATGCTGCATTGCGAAGGGGGAACGCGCAGTGGCATCCGGGACGGTTTACGACATTTTCATTGCTGGTGGCGGCATCAATGGCTGCGGCATCGCTCGTGACGCGGTTGGCCGCGGCTATTCGGTCTTCCTCGCCGAGATGAAGGACCTCGCCGCCGGCACGTCGTCACGCGCCACCAAGCTCATACATGGCGGCTTGCGCTATCTCGAACATTATGAATTTCGCCTGGTGCGTGAATCACTGATGGAGCGCGAAGTGCTCTGGGCCATGGCGCCGCACATCATCTGGCCGCTGCGCTTCGTGCTGCCGCTGCACAAGGACATGCGGCCCGGCTGGCTGATCCGGCTTGGCCTGTTCCTCTACGACCATATCGGCGGCCGCAAGGCGCTGCCGGCGACCCGCACGCTCGATCTGACCCGCGATCCGGCCGGCCGGCCGCTCAAGGAACGCTTTGTCCGTGCCTTTGAATATTCCGACTGCTGGGTCAACGATGCGCGGCTGGTGGCGCTCAACGCCCGCGACGCCGCCGATCGCGGCGCTGTCATCCGCACCCGCACCAAGGTCGTATCGGCGCGGCGCGAAAATGGCGTCTGGGCGATCCTGGTCGAGGATGTGCTGAGCGGCGCCAAAGAGACGGTTTCCGCAAAACTGTTCATCAATGCCGCCGGTCCCTGGGTCGACAAGCTCTTGCAGAGTGCTGCCGGCAGCAACGCCCACAATGTCCGCCTCGTCCAGGGCAGCCATATCATCATCCGCAAGAAGTTCGCCGATCCGCGCGCCTATTTCTTCCAGAACAATGATGGCCGCATCTTCTTCGCCATTCCCTATGAGGAAGATTTCACCCTGATCGGCACCACCGACCAGGACTACAAAGGCGATCCGGCCGCCGTCGAGATCAGCGACGCCGAGATCGATTATCTCTGTGCCGGCGCCAGCGAATATTTCAAGGAACCAGTGACCCGCGCCGACCTCGTCTGGACCTATTCCGGCGTCCGCCCGCTCTATGACGACGGTGCCAGCAAGGCGCAGGAGGCGACGCGCGATTACGTGCTGAAGGCCGACGGCGCGCCGGGCGAACCGCAATTGCTCAATATTTTCGGCGGCAAGATCACCACCTATCGGCGGCTCGCCGAGCACATGCTGGAGAAGATCGAGGCCGTGCTCGGCGCGCGTGGGAAACCCTGGACGGCGAGCTCCACCCTGCCCGGCGGCGATTTCGACAGAAGCGGTTTCGATGGCCTGCTGGCCAAAATCCGCCGGCAATACCCCTTTCTTGCCGAGGCCCATGCGAAGCGGCTCGTTCGCCTCTATGGGACCAAGGCGGAAGCGATCCTCGGCAAGGCAACGTCAATGGCGGATCTCGGCACCCTGTTCGGCGCCGATTTGACGGAAGCCGAAGTTCGCTATCTTATGGTTGCAGAATGGGCGGTCGAGCCCGAAGATGTGTTGTGGCGTCGGACCAAGCTCGGGCTGAAGGTCGACGCGGCGGGCGTGGAAGCGCTTGGTGTTTTCATGAGTAAACGGCAGGGCGCCGAGATGCGCCAGACCGGCACGGCGGGAGCTGCGACGACTTAGGCCTTCGCAGGCAGATATTGACAGCAATCCCGCTGGGAGGAGGACGTATGCTGGAATTAAGAGATGTATCGAAGCAGGTCGGCGCGGATATGCACATCCGCGACGTGACGTTGACGCTCGAAAAGGGCTCGCTCAACGTCCTGCTCGGGCCGACATTGTCCGGCAAGACGACGCTGATGCGGCTGATGGCTGGCTTGGACCGGCCGACCCAGGGTTCCGTCTGGGTCGAGGGCCGCGATGTCACCGGCAAGCCGGTGCAGGGCCGCAATGTGGCGATGGTCTACCAGCAGTTCATCAATTACCCGGCCATGACGGTCTACGAGAATATCGCCTCGCCGCTGCGTGTTGCCGGCAAGTCCACCGCCGATATCGACCGTGAGGTGATGAAGGCCGCCGAACTCCTGCGGCTGACGCCCTATCTCAAGCGCGTGCCGCTGGAACTCTCCGGCGGTCAGCAGCAGCGCACCGCGCTTGCCCGCGCCATCGTCAAGAATGCCGATCTCGTCCTGCTTGACGAGCCGCTCGCCAATCTCGACTACAAGCTGCGCGAGGAATTGCGCGCCGAACTGCCGAAGATTTTTGCCGAGACCGGCGCCATCTTCGTCTATGCCAYGACCGAACCGTCGGAAGCGCTGCTGCTCGGCGGCAATACCGCGACGCTGTCTCAGGGCCGCATCACCCAGTTCGGACCAACGGTGGAAGTGTTCCGCAAGCCCGCCGACCTGATCACCGCCCGCACCTTTTCCGACCCGCCGCTCAACACCATCAATGCCGTCAAACGCGGCAATGTCTTCGTGCTCTCCGGCGGCGCGGAAATCCCGTTGCCTGGCGACTTGGCCTCGCTTGCCGACGGCCCGCTGACCATCGGCTTCCGCCCGCATCACCTATCGCCAAAGCCGGAAAGCATCGCCACCGCGCAGTTGCAGGCGACAGTGATGGTCACCGAAATCACAGGCTCCGAAAGCTTCATCCATCTCGCCTATGGCGGCGACCGCTGGGTGATGCTGACCAAGGGCGTACATGACCTGGCGCCGGGCACCAGCATGGTCGTCTATCTCGACACCCGCCATCTGCTGGCCTTCCGCGACGACGGCTCGAACGCCGCCGCCCCGCTGAAGCAGGCGGCATAGGAGAACGCTCATGGCGCGCATCAAACTCGACCATATCCGCCACGCCTACACCGCCACCCCGAGCAAACCCTCGGACTATGCGCTGAAGGAAGTCGACCACGTCTTCGAAGATGGCGGCGCCTATGCGCTGCTCGGCCCCTCCGGCTGCGGCAAGACCACGCTGCTCAACATCATTTCGGGCCTGCTCATCCCCTCGCATGGCCGCATCCTGCTCGGCGAGCGTGACGTCACCAATTTCAGGACCGAGGACCGCAACATCGCCCAGGTGTTCCAGTTCCCGGTCGTCTACGACACGATGACTGTGTTCGACAATCTTGCCTTCCCCTTGCGCAACCGGCATATCCCGGAGGCGCAGGTGACGAAGAAGGTCAACGAAATCCTCGACATCATCGACCTCGCGCCGATGGCCAACCGCAAGGCGCGGCGCCTGACCGCCGACCTCAAGCAGAAGGTCTCGCTTGGTCGTGGCCTCGTCCGCTCCGACGTCAACGCCATCCTGTTCGACGAGCCGCTGACGGTCATCGACCCGCATATGAAGTGGCAGCTGCGCTCGCAGCTGAAACTGCTGCATCGCGAATTCGGCTACACCATGGTCTATGTCACCCATGACCAGACCGAGGCGCTGACCTTCGCCGACAAGGTCGTGGTCATGTATGACGGCGAGATCGTTCAGATCGGCACGCCCGCCGACCTGTTCGAACGGCCGAGCCACACATTCGTCGGCTATTTCATCGGTTCGCCAGGTATGAACCTGCTGCCGATTACGGTCGACGGCGCGACCGCCCGGCTGGGCTCCCAGGCGATCACCTTGCCCGGCGCGCCGAAAACCGGCGCCCCGACTGAGCTCGGCATCCGGCCGGAATATGTGCGCATGGGCCGCGAGGGTATGCCTGTCACGGTCAGTAAGGTCGAGGATATCGGCCGCCACAAGGTGGTGCGCGCCAAGCTCGAAGGCCATGACGTGGCGGCAATCATCGGCGAGGACGACACGGTGCCCGCCGATCCGAAGCTCAGCTTCGACCCGGCCGGCATCAATCTCTACGCCAATTCCTGGCGCGTCGATCTCGACCGCAGCGGCATGGGAGCCTGACCATGGACAGAACGTGGAACAACAAAGCCTGGTTCATGGTACTGCCGGTGCTGCTGCTCGTCGCCTTTTCGGCGGTGGTGCCGCTGATGACTGTGGTCAACTATTCCTTCCAGGACACGCTCGGCAACAACCAGTTCTTCTGGAACGGTATCGAGTGGTATCAGGAACTGCTGGCCTCGCCCCGTTTCTGGTCGTCCATGGCTCGCAACCTGATCTTTTCGGCCATCATCCTCACCATCGAAGTGCCGCTCGGCATTTTCATCGCGCTCAACATGCCGAAGAAAGGCTGGGGCGTGCCGGTCTGCCTCGTCTTGATGGCGCTGCCGTTGCTGGTTCCGTGGAATGTCGTCGGCACCATCTGGCAGGTGTTCGGCCGCAGTGACATCGGCCTGTTGGGTTATGCACTCAATGCCATCGGCTTGGACTACAATTATGTCCGCGACCCGATCGATGCCTGGATGACGGTGATCATCATGGATGTCTGGCACTGGACGAGCCTCGTCGTGCTGCTCTCCTATGCCGGACTCGTGTCGATCCCCAATGCCTTCTACCAGGCAGCCCGGATCGACGGCGCCTCGCGCTGGGCGGTGTTCCGCTATATCCAATTGCCGAAGATGAACCGTGTTCTCCTGATCGCCATCCTGTTGCGCTTCATGGACAGTTTCATGATCTATACCGAGCCCTTCGTTGTCACCGGCGGCGGCCCCGGCAATTCGACCACCTTCCTCTCCATCGACCTCGTCAAGATGGCGCTGGGCGAATTCAACCTCGGCCAGGCGGCGGCGATGTCGCTGGTCTATTTCCTGATCGTCCTCTTGTTCTCATGGGTGTTCTACACCGTGATGACCAATTACGACGCGGAGCGCTGACATGGCCGTGACCAACGAAACCATCACCACCACAGGCCTCGCGGCAGCTGCCACCAATGCCGGCCGCACGGCCGTTCGCCGGGACGAATCGCGGTTCGCATGGCTGGTGCCGACGATCTACATCATCATTCTGCTGGTGCCGATCTACTGGCTGGTCAATATGAGCTTCAAGACCAATGAGGAGATCGTCTTTTCGCTGACGCTCTATCCGCATAAGCCGACGCTCGCCAATTATTATACGATCTTCACCCAGTCGGCCTGGTATTCGGGCTATATCAACTCCATCACCTATGTGGTGATGAACATGGTGATCTCGGTCCTGGTGGCGCTGCCGGCGGCCTATGCCTTCTCGCGCTACCGCTTCCTCGGCGACAAGCACCTGTTCTTCTGGCTGCTCACCAACCGCATGGCGCCGCCGGCCGTCTTCGCACTGCCCTTCTTCCAGCTCTATTCCGCCTTCGGCCTGATCGACACCCATATCGCCGTGGCGCTGGCGCACTGCCTGTTCAACGTTCCACTGGCGGTCTGGATCCTCGAAGGCTTCATGTCCGGSGTGCCGAAGGAAATCGACGAAACCGCCTATATCGACGGCTATTCCTTCCCGCGCTTCTTCATAAAAATCTTCATGCCGCTGATCGCATCCGGCGTCGGCGTCGCCTGCTTCTTCTGCTTCATGTTCTCCTGGGTGGAACTCCTGATCGCCCGGACGCTGACGACGACCGACGCCAAGCCGATCGCCGCCACCATGACCCGCACCGTATCGGCCTCGGGCATGGACTGGGGCCTGCTCGCTGCCGCGGGCGTCCTGACACTGATCCCCGGCGCCCTGGTCATCTATTTCGTCCGCAACTATATCGCCAAGGGCTTTGCCCTGGGGAGGGTGTGATGTCGGAGACGATCGCCGTCGCCGAGATCCATAAACTGACCGAACGGCTGTTCGAGGAGCTGGACGCGCGCGGCGTGACTCATATCCGCCCGCCACACCGCCAATACTGGTCGGTCTTCTCCGACGAGATGTTCAGTTCCACCGAGCCGCCGCTGGTCAGGGCCAATCTCATCGATGATCTGGTTGATAGCCGCGAGGAACTCACAACAAGCGGCGATGTCGAGCCCGCAGTCTGGCAAGCCGCCCAGCATCTCGCCGGACTCATGCAGTTGATTGCCCATGCCGATCTCAAAGGCGGGCTCGTCAGGGGGACAGCCAAATGAGAAAAACCGCCAACTGGAGCATCGCGCTCATCATCGTGCTCGCCTGCTTTGCCGCCGCCACCTGGGCGCTGGTCCGCCTACTGCCGGTCAAGGATGGCGCCACGGACTGGTTCGCGCCGCTTGCCACTGGCGGCTGGATGGCTTGGACGCTGCCGACCGCGCTGYTCTTCCTGGTCGTCGCGCTTATGCTCTCCTGCATGGCGATCTGGGAATATGCCTCGCCCGGCGGCAATCCGCGCGTCGGGCTCTTGAGGTTCGAGACGACGCGGGGGGATCGCCTGTTCATCTCGCTGCTCGGCTCCGGTTTTATTCATCTCGCATGGTTGGGTCTTGTCGGACCCAATCTGTGGTGGGCTCTTGCCCTGTCCCTTGTCTACGCCGTCGGCGTTTTCAAGCTGGTCTAGGGTCGGAAGGAATGAAGCGATCCGGCTGCCACCGGATCGCTCCTATCGCAATCGCAAAACCCCAGGGAGGATCTTATGCGAAAGCAATTACTGACGACGACTGCGGTGATGCTGCTTGCCATGACAGGCAGCGCACTCGCCGGAATGGACGAAGCCAAACAATTCCTTGACAAGGAAATTGGCCCCCTGTCAACGCTCTCGCGCGCTGACCAGGAAAAGGAAATGCAGTGGTTCGTTGACGCAGCCAAGCCCTTCAAGGGCATGGAAATCAAGGTTGTGTCGGAAACCCTGACCACGCATCAATATGAGTCGCAGGTGCTCGCCCCGGCCTTCTATGCTATCACCGGCATCAAGGTCACGCATGACGTCATCCAGGAAGGAGACGTCGTCGAAAAGATCCAGACGCAGATGCAGACCGGCCAGAACCTCTACGACGGCTGGGTCAACGACTCCGACCTGATCGGCACCCATTGGCGCTACCAGCAGGTCCGCAACCTGACCGACTGGATGGCTGGTGAGGGCAAGGACGTCACCGATCCGATGCTCGACGTCAACGATTTTATCGGCACGTCCTTCACCACGGCGCCCGACAAAAAGCTCTACCAGCTGCCTGACCAGCAGTTCGCCAATCTCTACTGGTTCCGCTACGACTGGTTCAACGACGCGAAGAACAAGGCCGATTTCAAGGCCAAGTATGGCTATGATCTCGGCGTGCCGGTGAACTGGTCGGCCTATGAGGACATCGCCGAATTCTTCACCGGCCGCGAGATCGACGGTAAGAAGGTCTACGGCCATATGGACTACGGCAAGAAGGACCCGTCGCTCGGCTGGCGCTTCACCGACGCCTGGCTCTCGATGGCCGGCAGCGGCGACAAGGGTCTGCCGAACGGTCTTCCGGTCGACGAATGGGGTCTCAAGGTCGACGATCATTCGCGTCCGGTCGGCTCCTGCAGCGATCGCGGTGGCGACACCAACGGCCCGGCGGCGGTCTACTCGATCCAGAAATATCTCGACTGGCTGAAGGCCTATGCACCGGCGGAAGCCCAGGGCATGACCTTCTCTGAATCCGGCCCGGTCCCGGCCCAGGGCAATATCGCCCAGCAGATCTTCTGGTACACCGCCTTCACCGCCGACATGGTCAAGGACGGCCTGCCGGTGGTCAATGCCGACGGCACGCCGAAATGGCGCATGGCGCCCTCGCCGCATGGCGTCTACTGGAAGGACGGCATGAAGCTAGGCTATCAGGACGTCGGCTCCTGGACGCTGATGAAATCGACCCCCACCGACCGCGCCAAGGCCGCATGGCTCTATGCGCAGTTCGTGACGTCGAAGACCGTGGACGTGAAGAAGAGCCAGGTCGGCCTGACCTTCATCCGCAATTCCACCATCCACGACAAGAGCTTCACCGAGCGCGCACCGAAGCTCGGCGGTCTGATCGAGTTCTACCGCTCGCCGGCCCGCGTGCAATGGACGCCGACAGGCACCAACGTGCCTGATTATCCGAAGCTCGCCCAGCTTTGGTGGCAGGCGATCGGCGACGCCGCTTCCGGCGCCAAGACCGCCCAGGAAGCGATGGACTCGCTCTGCGCCGAACAGGAAAAGGTGCTTGCCCGCATCGAGAAATCCGGCGTGCAGGGCGACATCGGTCCGAAGCTCGCCGAAAAGCATGATCTCAACTACTGGAACGCGGACGCCGTCAAGAACGGCCATCTGGCGCCGCAGCTGAAGATCGAAAACGAAAAGGAAAAGCCACAGACCGTCAACTATGACGACCTGGTCAAGAGCTGGAAGGAACAGTAAGCCGCATACGTGGCGCTGATTGAAGCCGGGGCAGAGATGCCCCGGTTTTTTTGTTGGTATCGCTTGCTCCCTCCGCTCCCCGAAGGGCGGAGAAGAGGGTGTCCAACCCTCAAGCCGACTGGCGGATCGCCTGCCCACCCAACAGCTCATCACCATAAAGCACCGTGGCATTGCGTCCACCCGCCTTGGCGGCATAGAGCGCCACGTCTGCTCGTGCGATCGCATCGTCAATGTCGCGATCATCCGCCGTCGTCATCGCCACGCCGATGCTGGCGGTGACGCGGATCGACGTGCCGACGGTGATCAGCGCCGTATTGGCCAGCCCGTTGCGAACGCGGTCGGCGATCTCGACGGCGACGTCGCCCACGCTGACGTCGAGCAGCACGACGAATTCCTCGCCACCGAACCGCGCCAGGTTGTCGGTGACCCGCATTTCCGAGGCGATCGTGCGCGCCACATGCTTCAGCACCTCGTCGCCGGTCTGATGGCCATGGGTGTCGTTGACGGACTTGAAGTGATCGATGTCGATCATCAGTACCGCATGCGCACGCGACACCTGGCGGTCGATCGCAAGCGCCTTGGCGGCGAAGGGCAGGAAGGCGCGGCGGTTGAGCACGCCGGTCAGGCCATCGGTTTCGGCCAGCGTCCTGAGCCGCTTGATATCGAGGTCGAGCTGCTTGTTGGCCTCTTCCTGCTCGCGTTGCATGGTCTCGGCGAGACCAGCGCGGCGCAGCAACGAGCGGATCGCCAGCGACAGGTTCAACACCTCGACCGATCCATGCTGGCGCGAGACGGTGGTGATCTTCGGGTCGCGACCGATCGTGTCCATGGTGATGGCGAGCTGTTTCAGCGGTCGCGTCACGCTGCCTGCCAGGAACCAGGCAACGACCAACACCGCAACGGCCAGGAACATGCCGAAGCCGAGGATAAGCCGGTTGGCGACATGGGCGGGATATTCGACCACCGACATCGGCAGGCGCGCGGCCACCGTCCATCCAAGTCCCGGATAGTCGCCGACGGCATGCGTTTCGGAAAAGACGGTCAGCATGGGCTTGCTGCTCTCGTCGTCCTGGACTTTCCAGCCCGTCTGCGGATCGCGCACGACCTGCGGCACATGCGACGAATTGCGCGGCGCCAGCAGGATCTTGTCGTCCTTGCCGATGATCATCAGATCAAGAGCGTCATGCGAGCGATTGTCGAGCACCTTGTCGCGCAGATCGTTGGCCCAGGCCCAGCTCAAATGCGCGCCCAGCACACCGACGAGCTTGCCTTCCTTCGACCGCACGGGCACGGCGATGTCGACGAAGCGGAGGGGTGGATCGGACGGGTTCTTGCGCAAGATCTTGTCGAGGAGTTTGGCGTCATGCACATCCTCGACCGCTGCCGATTTCAGTCCTGCCAGAAACCACGGCCGCCCCGACACCGACTGGCCTTCCAGCATGCCTTTGGTCGCCGCGATCACCTTGCCGTCCGTGCCGGCAAAGCCAAGCCAGGTATAGGCCGGCAAGCTCGACTGCACCTGCTCAAGCGTCTCACGAATTTCGGAGGCATTGCCGGTCCAGATACGCCTGAGCGGCGGCAATTGCGCGAGATTGGTGATTTCACGGTAGCGCTCGTGCATGCGCATGCCGAGCCGATCCGACATCGACCGCGCCAAGCCCTGCAGATCGTGCTTTGCCTCGGCAATCAAGTAGTATCGTGCAATCGCACCCGCGCCACCGCTCGCAAGAATGACCGCGCCCGCGCAGAGCACCGCTGTCATCAAGGCTGTCTGTACCCGGATCGTCATCCGGTCGGCGAGAACCTGAAACCACGCAGCCATGCGCCCTTCATACTCCATCATTTGTCGTCTCACCTTGATGGCAACAGAATATGAACGATCTTCCTTACATTCGAGCATGCTAACGCTGCGGCAAAAAATCCGGCCGAATTTGAGTAAAATGATTAGGATGGGACGAATGCGGGCTATTGCCGCACGGTATCGAAGGCCCTTTTGGGAACCACCGAAGGAATCGGCCCGGATTGACACGTGTCGGCAAGCGACGCAGATGTCACGGCGGAAATCGACCGCGGTCTGATACGCCGCATCCGGGAGGGGACACAGATGCGGGTGAAAATCTTTCAGCTCGACGCCTTCACAACGAAACGGTTTGCCGGCAATCCCGCAGCCGTCATGTTGCTGCCGGAATTTCTGCAGGATCGGCTGATGCAGGCGGTCGCCGCCGAGAACAATCTCGCCGAGACCGCCTTTCTCGTTTCCGAAGGCGAGCACTATCGACTGCGCTGGTTCACGCCGCTCGTTGAAGTGCCGCTCTGCGGCCACGCGACGCTCGCCAGCGCCGCCGTGGTCATGGAACGGCTGCAGCCGGGCCGTGATGACGTGACCTTCGAGACGGTCAGCGGCCCACTGCCCGTTCGGCGACAAAACGGCCGCTACAGGATGAATTTCCCCGCCCGGCCATCGGAACAGGTCCCCTGTCCGCCTGGCCTGGCCGAGGCGCTCGGTGTCACCCCGCGCGAAGTCTATTCGAATGTCTTCAACTACATGGCCATCCTCGACAGTGCCGCGACCGTTCGCGCGCTGGCACCTGACATGGCCGCAATCGCCGCCACCGACCGTCCGGGCGTGATCGTCACCGCACCGGGCGAGGAAGGCTATGATTTCGTCAGCCGCTATTTTGCCCCGGCCAAAGGCATTCCCGAAGATCCGGTAACCGGCGCGGCGCATTGCATGCTGGCACCCTACTGGACCGGCCCATTGGCCAAGACGACATTCCGCGGCTATCAGGCTTCGAAACGCGGCGGAGAAGTCATCTGCCGGCTGGACGGCGACCGGGTAGAGCTCGAAGGCGCTTGCGTATTTTATCTCGAGGGCGAGGCGGAGATTTAAGGGCTGGTCATTGGCCCCCTCACCTAACCCCTCTCGGAATTCGCCTTGCCCATCACGGAACGGCCGACACCAGCAGAAAAACCACGAAAATCACCAGATGAATCTGCCCCTGCAGCACGGTCGTCCGGCCTGTACCGAGCGTCAGCGTGCTGACGAACAGTGTCAGGGCCAAAAGCGTCATGTTGGCGCTGGAAATCCCCAACACCAGGTCCTTGCCGAGGACGAGCGACACCACCGCCACGGCAGGAATGGTCAGGCCGATACTGGCGATCGCCGAACCGAGCGCCAGGTTGATGCTGTTTTGCAGCTGGTTGCGGATCGCCGATTTTGCCGCGGCTATCCCCTCGGGCAGCAACACGATCGCGGCAATCACCACGCCGACAAAGGCTTTCGGCAATCCGGCCGCGGCAATGCCGCGATCGAGCGGATAGGAAAGCGTCTTGGCCAGCAGGACAACGACGACAAGCGAGAGCAGCAGCAGGCCGAGCGAGATGAGCGCCACGCCATTCGGCGGCTTGTCGATATGCACCTCCGCCGGCGTGGAAACATCCGCCTCCGGCGGCAGGTCGAGGAAATAGTCACGGTGCCGGACGGTCTGAACGAAGACGAAGCCGCACCACAGCGCCAGCGATGCAGCGCCGACGACGATCACCTGCACATGCGAATAGGATGGTCCCGCAGCCGTCAGGGTAAAATTCGGCAGGATCAGCGTCAGTGTCGCGAGCGTGCCAAGCACGGCAAGCGCCGACGTGGCGCCCTGAAGCTGGAACCGCTGCTCGAAATGCCGCCTGCCACCCATGACCAGGCAAAGGCCGATGACGCCATTGAGCACCAGCATCGCCGCGGCAAACACGGTATCGCGCGCCACGATATCGCTGCCCTCGGCGCCGGACACCATGATCGAGACAATCAGCGCAACTTCAATGACCGTAACCGCCACCGCAAGCAGGATCGAGCCGAACGGTTCGCCAAGCTTGAGCGCCAGGACTTCGGCGTGATGTACGGCGGCGAAGACCGCGGCCAGGAGGAGCACGGCGGCCGAGGCGAGCACCAGAACCGCGTCCTCGGCGACGAAATGCAGGTATTTGACGGCAAGTAGGACGCCGCCGAGCGCAGGCGCAACCCAGGTCCAGGTCGGAATGGAGGCGTGATGGTTTTCGGCCAAGCTGCAATCTTCCGATTCGAGTTCCGTGGGCCGTAAAAGCGCACGAAGCTGGCCGGGTCGTCAACCGGCGCGGGCTAAATCTATCGCGAGCGACAGCGTTTGCCCTTCATCCTAACCCTTTCCCCGTTGAAACGGGGAGAGGGAATCTGCTCCGAGTTTGCCGCGCCGGAAGGCATTCGGTAGACGTTTGAGAAGGATGGGGACGGCGCCGCAAATCCCTTCTCCCCGTCACTACGGGGAGAAGATGCCGGCAGGCAGATGAGGGGCCCGGCACTGCCTGAAAATCACCCCCGAAACAAATACTGCTCCCGCGATTCCGGCTTCATCTCAATCGAGAACCCCGCCATCTTCGGCGGCATATAGGCCGCATCCTTGATCACGCAAGGATCAAAGAAATGCTCATGCAGATGGTCGACAAATTCGATCACCCGGCCCTCGATCTCGCCCGACACCGCGACATAGTCGATCATCGACAGATGCTGCACATATTCGCAGAGCCCGACACCGCCGGCATGCGGCCAGACCGGCAGGCCGAATTTCGCCGCCATCAGCAGCACCGCCAGCACTTCGTTGAGGCCACCCATGCGGCAGGCGTCGATCTGGACGATGTCGATCGCGCCCTGGGCGATCATCTGCTTGAACAGGATGCGGTTCTGGCACATTTCGCCAGTCGCGACCTTGACCGGCGAAACACCCTCGCGGATCGCCTTGTGGCCGAAGACATCGTCCGGGCTGGTCGGCTCCTCGATGAAGAAGGGCTTGCAGAATTGCAGCCTCTTCACCCAGTCGATCGCCTGGTCGACTTCCCAGACCTGATTAGCGTCGATCATCAGGTAGCGGTCGGGGCCGATCACCTCGCGGGCAATCGTCAACCGGCGAATGTCGTCTTCGAGGTCGCGACCGACCTTCATCTTGATATGGTTGAAGCCGGCATCGATCGCCTCCTGGCAGAGGCGGCGCAGTTTGGCGTCGTCATAGCCGAGCCAGCCGGCCGAGGTCGTATAGCAGGGATAGCCCTTGTCTTCGAGCCGGGCGATACGCGCAGCCTTGCCGGGCTCTGCCTTCTTCAGGATCGCCAGCGCTTCGTCGCGGGTGATGGCATCGGTCAGATAACGGAAATCGACGATATCGACGATCTCCTCCGGGCTCATCTCGGCCACCAGCCGCCAGACGGGCTTGCCGCTTTGCTTGGCGAGCAGGTCCCAGACGGCATTGACTACCGCACCGGTGGCGAGATGGATGGCGCCCTTGTCCGGTCCGATCCAGCGCAACTGGCTGTCGGCCGTCACATGCCGCCAGAAACGGGCCGGGTTTTCGCGGATCCAGTCGAGGTCGAGGCCAACAACCAGATGCGTCATCGCCTCGATCGCGGCGCAGCAGATCTCGTTGCCGCGGCCGATGGTGAAGGTGAGGCCATGGCCTTCGAGCCCGTCTCCGTCGGTCCCGAGGATGACATAGGCCGCGGAATAGTCCGGATCCGGATTCATCGCATCCGAGCCGTCGAGGCTCTTGGACGTGGGAAAGCGGATATCGAGCGTCTTGAGACTGGTTATCTTGGTCAAAATGGCCTCACCGATTTTCTTTAGGCGTCTTGCTTGAACGTCTGCTTCTGCGTCCCCAGCCCTTCAATGCCGAGCTCGACCACATCGCCATCCCTGAGATAACGCGGCGGTTTCTGGCCCATGCCGACGCCGGGGGGCGTGCCGGTGGAGATGACGTCGCCGGGATGCAGGCTCATGAACTGGCTGAGATAGGAGACGAGATATTTCACGCCATAGACCATGGTGTTGGACGAGCCGTCCTGCATCTTCGCCCCATTGACGGTCAGCCACATTTTCAGGTCCTGCACATTGGGAATCTCGTCCTTGGTGACCAGCCAGGGGCCAATCGGGCCGAACGTGTCGCAGGATTTGCCCTTGGTCCACTGTCCCTGACGCTCGGTCTGGAAGGCGCGTTCGGAGACGTCGTCGGAGACGGCGTAGCCGGCGACATAGCCCAGCGCCTCGTCTTCGGAAACATATTTTGCCGTCTTGCCGATGATCACCGCGAGCTCGACTTCCCAGTCGGTCTTCTCAGAGCCGCGCGGGATCAGCACGTCATCGTTCGGGCCGACGATCGCCGAGGTGGCCTTCATGAAGATGATCGGCTCCGGCGGCACGGTGGCGCCGGTTTCGGCGGCGTGGTCGGAATAGTTGAGCCCGATGCAGATGAACTTGCCGGTACCGGCAACGCAGGGGCCAATACGCGTATGGGCCGGGACGACCGGCAGCGTGGTCGTGTCGATCACGGCGATCTTCGCCAGCCCTTCCGGGCCGATCGCATCACCGCCGATATCGGCGACATGGGCGGAGAGATCGCGGATCGTGCCATCCACGTCGAGGATTGCGGGCTTTTCGGCGCCCGGCGCGCCAACGCGCATCAGTTTCATGGGTGTTTTCCTAGCTTCGTCTTGTCGTTCGGTTCGGGATGGCGGACGTCAAATAGTCCAGCCACCATCGATGGCATAGCATTGTCCGGTGGTATAGGTCGCGGTGGCGAGATAGAGCGCAAAGTCGGCGATTTCGTCCGGCGTGCCGATCCGGCCGATCGGCTGGCGGGCGATGAAGGCGGTGCGGGCGGCATCGTAATCACCCTGGGCGCGCAGGCGGTCCTGCAGCGACGGGCTTTCCACCGTGCCAGGGCAAATGGCGTTGATGCGGATGCCCTTGGCGACATAGTCGGCAGCGACCGACTTGGTCAGGCCCAACACAGCGGCCTTGGTGACGCCATAGGCAAAGCGGTTCGGCACGCCCTTGATCGACGACGCCACCGAGGCGATGTTGACGATGGCGCCATCGCCTTTTTCCAGCATTCCAGGCAGCACGGCGCGGATCGTGCGGATCATCGACTTGACGTTCAGGTCGAAGGCGAATTCTAGATCCTTGTCCGGCATGTCCATGATCGAGCCGTTGTGAACGACGCCGGCCGAATTGACCAGCACGTCGAACGGACCATGCTCGGCCACCGCGGCCTTGACGGCGGCGTCATCAAGCACGTTGAGCGTCAGCGTGCCGATGCCGTCCTTGCCGTCGATCTCCTTCAGCAGGGTCTCGTTGATATCGGTCGCCAGCACCTTGGCGCCGGCCTTGGCGAAAAGCGTGGCGATCGCATTGCCGATCCCCTGCGCGGCGGCGGTGACCAGCACCGACTTGCCCTTGATTGCATGTTCCATCGTCTTGTCCTTCCAATGGTCTGGCCGAGCCGGTCAGACGCTTCTGACGCGCCTTTCGGCAATGAGAATATGGTCGGCGGCGAGCACGACCTCGTCGCGCTGGTTGAGCACTTCGCAGCGCTCGACGACGCGGCCGACCTCCTTCCGCTTCGGATCGTCCTCCTTGGCGGCGATCGTCACGCGGGTGCGGATCGTATCGCCGATGAATACCGGCCGGATGAAGCGCAGCCGGTCATAGCCATAGGAAAAGGCGACCGGATTGATCAAGGTCGCCGTCAGCCCGACGCCGATCGAAAAGATCATCGTGCCATGCGCAATGCGCTGGCCGAACGGCGTGGTCTTGGCGAATTCGGCATCCATGTGATGCGGGAAGAAGTCGCCGGTATGGCCGGCATGGACGACAAAATCCGTCTCGGTGATCGTCCGGCCGGTGGTCATGCGCACATGGCCGAGTTCGTAGTCCTCGAAATAAACAGCCTGTTCCATCACGGCCTCCTCGCCAGCGGCGTCGCCGGCTGGGCAGAGGATTGATAGGCGGCCTCGACCAGCGCCATCGTGTTCCAGGCATCCTCGACGGAACTGACGAGCTCCGCATCCTCGCCGGAAGCAAAGCGCTGCAGGTTGGCCATCCGCCCGACAAACGCATCCGGGAACCAGGCGCCCTGAAGCGGTACCGTCACCCAGCCATCGTCGCCTTTGGGACAGATTTCCAGAATGTCCGGCTCGCCCTTGGGATAGTTGAGATTGAGGCCGAGCTGCAGATAGGCCGCCCCTTCGGTGCCGGAAATGCGAAACTCGCAGGCCTGGTGCCGCCGGCCGAATTTGTGGTCGTGATTGATCGAAAGCGCACAGCGCACTTTATCGCCATAGTCGAGGATCGCACTGGTGCGCGTCTGCGCCATGTCATGGCTCGGATGGCCGATCGTCTTGGCATGCACGCCCTGGGGATTGCCGAGCAATTGCCGGATCAGGTCGAGATAGTGGATCGAATGCATGGTGATCTCGATCCGCGGCAGGCCGTTGAGGAAGGCCCAGAGGCTCCAGGGCGTGTCGACGGCGAGCAGCGCATCGAAATCGACGACCTCGCCGAGCAGGCCCTTGGCGATCGCATCCCTGAGCGCCAGCATCATCGGTGCGAAACGGAGCTGGAAATTGACGGCAGCCTTGAGGTGTTTGGCACGGCAAATGTTCAGGATTTCGGTAGCGCTGGCGAGATCGCTGCCCATGGGTTTCTGGATCAGGACCGCCGCACCGTCAGGCAGGGTCTTGAGAACGGAGGCGTGAGCCTTGGGTGGCGTGGCGAGGTCGAAAATCGCGTTGGGGGTGGCTGCGGCTTCTTCCGGGGTGGCGAAGGCTTTGACTCCCCAGTCGGCGGCGAGCCTTGCGGCCTTGGCCTTGTCTGGATCATAGAGGCCTGCGATGGGGAAGCCGGCTTTTTTGTAAGCGGGGAAATGGGCGTCGCCGACGATGGAGCCGGCGCCGAAGGTGACGATCGGGCGGGGATTGGCGGGTGCGGGCCAGGATTGGGCGAGGGAAAGTGGGTCGAAGGTCATTGGGTGCCCTCCGAAACATCGACGGCAGACACGAATTCTACCGTCGCATTACCCCTCACCAAGCGCGCCCAGGCACTCGACTTCGTCTCGCACGGGCTTGCTATCCTCTCCCGCAAGGGGAGAGGTAAGGTGCCACGATTGTTGGCCTTGCTTGGGGCCGAGCGGGCGCCGCGAATTTTCCTCGCCCCTTGCGGGAGAGGGTGAGGAGCGGTCCGCGCAGCGGAGCAATCGATCCAGTGGATCGATTGCAGCGACGAACGAGGCCGGGTGAGCACTTGCGAACCCTTGGCCGAAGTTGGTGAGGGGTATATCCCCCATCTACAAGACCGAACGAAGCCAACGCCGGGCACATCCACCTCAATCAAGATGAAACACCTCTTCCATCCCAGCCCACCACTCGCCTTCCTTCCGGGTCGCCAGCGGCTCCTGGCACGGTATGCACACACTCCACCATTTCTGCGTCACCGGATCAGCCGCCATCTTCGCCTGGTCGGCGGCAAAATCCGTGCCCACATATTCAAAATAGGAGAACAGCAGATTCTCCGGCTCCTTCAGATAGATCGAATAATTGCGAATGCCGCAGTCGGTGATCATCTTCAGCACGTCCGGCCACACCGCCGCATGCAGTTCCCGATATTCGACGACCTTTTCCGGCTTCAGGCCCAGAATAAATCCCATCCGCTGCATCTTGTTCTCCTCAGCCGATCACGTGTGAAAATTCGGCGACTGAGCGGCGCTTCACCTCGTCCCAATCCCAGTCGATACCGATGCCCGGTTCTGATGGCGCCAGCGCGTAACCATTCTCGATCACCATATGCTTGCCGGTGATCTCGTCGAGCTGCGGGATGTATTCGACATATTTGCCATTCGGCACGGCACAGGTCAGGCTGACATGCAGTTCCATCAGGAAATGCGGGCAGACCGGAATGTCGAAGGCTTCCGCCGCATGCGCGACCTTCAGCCAGGGCGTGATGCCACCGATGCGGCCGACATCGACCTGCACGATCGAGCAGCCGCCCTTCTGCATATATTCGCGGAAATGCCGGATCGAATAGAGCGATTCGCCGATGGCGATCGGCGTCGACGTACTCTGAGAAAGCCGCACATGGCCGTCGATATCGTCAGCCGCCAACGGCTCCTCGATCCAGGCAAGGTCGATGTCGCGCAGCCGCTCGGAACGGCGGATCGCCTCGTCGAGCCGAAAACCCTGGTTGGCGTCGGTCATGATCTCATAGCCGTCGCCGACCGCCTTGCGCACCGCTTCGAGCCGGGCAAAATCCTCGGAACCATGCGGCTTGCCGATCTTGACCTTCGAGCCGGTGAAGCCCTGGGCCTTGGCCGCGAGCGCGTCATCCACCAGCGCCTGCGGCTCGATATGCAGCCAGCCGCCTTCGGTCGTATAGAGCGGGCAGCGATCCCTGGCACCGCCGGCGAGCTTCCACAGCGGCAGGCCGAATTTCTTTGCCCTGAGATCCCAGAGCGCGGTGTCTATGGCCGCGAGCGCGATCGCGGTGATCGCGCCGATGGTCGTGGCATGGGTGAAGAATTCGAGATCGTGCCAGATGCTCTCGATCTGGTCGGCATCCTGGCCGATCAGCCTCGGACCGAGATGGTCGTTGAGCAGCCGCATGACGGAAGAGCCGCCAGTGCCGATCGTGTAGGAATAGCCGGTGCCGACCGCGCCATCGCTGTCGGTGATGGTAACGATCGGCGTCTCCTGGCTGACAAAACTCTGAATAGCGTCGGTGCGCTTGACCTTGGGCACGAGGTCAACCATGCGCAGCTCGACTTTTTCAATCCGTGCCATCGCGGTTCCTCCCAAATGCCTCGTGATTGCCGCACCAAAAGGATGCGAAACTGGGTCAAAGGTGTCATGTCCTTTGACGCCGGGCTCAACGCCGATCGCGGCGGCAATGGCCACCCGAGCGCGATTTACTTATGAATAAATTATTCAGCTATTGTCAAGACCATTCGTTTGATTTAGAACCCTCTCGCATATGAATTTCATTATTCATGAGGGCGCCCCTTTGGACGACGAAGACAACGACCGCTACCGGGCGCCGGCGCTCGACAAGGGCCTCGACATCCTCGAACTCCTGGCCGGCATCGATGGCGGCCTGACCCAGGCAGAAATCGCCAAACGCATGGGCCGCAACGCTAATGAATTCTACCGCATGCTCGACCGCCTGGTGAAACGCGGCTATGTCACCAAGGTCGACGGCGACCGTTATTCGCTGACCTTGAAATTGTTCGGCCTGGCGCAACTGCATGCGCCGGTGCGCCGCCTCGCTTCCTATGCCACGCCGCTGATGCGCGACCTCGCCGAACAGAGCCGGCAGGCCAATCAGCTCGTCGTCTTTGATCGCGGCTCGGCCGTGGTCATCGCGCAGCAGGAAGCGCCGGGCTATTGGGGCATTTCCATCCGCGTCGGCTCGCATATCTCGCTCTACAATACCGGCTCGGGTCATGTCCTGCTCGCCTTCCATACGCCGGAAGAGCGCGGCATGATGATCCGCGAATATGAGGCCAAGGGCGAGGATGTCAGCGCATTGACGCCGGAATTCCTCGGCCGGCTCGACCAGATCCGCGAGCGCGGTTACGAGATGATGCCGAGCCTGCAGACCGCCGGCGTGGTCAACATTTCCGCCCCGATCCTCAGCCCCGACGGCAAGGCGATCGCAGCGCTGACCATCCCTTATATCACCATCATAAACATGCCGAATGCACCGGATATTTCGCAGACGATCGAGCTTTTGACCAAGACGGCGCAGCAACTGTCCAATTCCATCGGCTAGCGCCCTGAACGCGGGAGCGGTTATCGGAATGCTCCAGGGAGAAACTATATTCCTATTTGAATAATAGATTTTTATTTGAATAGACACAGTCGCCATGCCAGAGTGGCGCATTCAGTTCAGGAGGAACGCGCGTGATTATCGACACCCATCTGCACATCGTCGACCAGGCGGCGCTCAGCTATCCATGGCTTGCAGGTGCCGGCCCGTTGAACCGCAGCTTTTCCTATGACGACTATGCCGTCGAGGCCAGGCGCCTCGGCATTGCGGCCAGCCTGCACATGGAGGTCGACGTCGCCGAAAGCGACATCGAAGCCGAGACTGATTACGTCACGGAGATCGCTGCCCGCCCCAGCAGCCTTGTGATCGGTGCCATCGCCTCATGCCGCCCGGAACACGAGGGCTTTGCCGACTATCTGGAACGCGTCCGCAATAAGAACATCGTCAGGGGCTTTCGCCGCATATTGCACGAAATGCCCGATAACCTGTCGGAATCTCCTGTATTTCGCGACAACATCAAGCGGCTTTCCGGGACCGGGCTGACCTTCGACATCGTTGCCCTGCCGCATCAGCTGCCGATCGTGCAAGAGTTCGTCGACCTTGCTCCCGACGTCCAGTTCATCCTCGACCATTGCGGCGTACCCAGCATCAAGGGTCACGGCTATGATGCCTGGGCAAAGAACCTCGCCGAGATCGCCAAACGCCCGAATGTCGCCGGCAAGCTCTCCGGCATCGTCGCCTATACCGACACTGACAATTGGACGCTCGCCGATATCAGCCCCTATGCTGAACACACAATTTCGTGCTTCGGCTTCGATCGGATGGTCTGGGGTAGCGACTGGCCGGTCTGCACTTTGGCCGGTACATTGTCGACCTGGGTCGGCGCCACGCATGCCCTGCTCGAAGGCGTGAGCCGCGAAGAGAAGGCGAAATTGCTCTCCGGCAATGCGATCCGGATCTGGAATCTCGACGTCAAGGCCTGAAAACGGCCTTCCAGCTTGATCTTCATCAACTCTGAACAGGCTGCCGCCCAATAGTTTGGCGGCCGGCTTTGTATCGTCTTTCAATATTTAAGAAATGTCGTAATTTCGAATGTGCGAGTGATTCGCAGGCGGACTAAATGATTTAGTTTCGGGGCTGACATGGAAGAGCGGCAGGAATTTGAAGCCTGGGCATTGACCCGGGCCTATGAGATCGTGTCCAAAGAAGGCTATCACCTGGCCGTCGCGGCACAAAATCTGGACAAGAAGAACACACGGGCCAACAGCTACCAGCTGATGCAGGTGATTRCCGCATCGCTGATGGAAGCCCACGCGGCACGCCCGGCAGCGTAAGGCGCGACGCAGAAATAAAACGCTACGTTGGCGGACGCGACAGCGATGCCCCTCTCTTCGGAGCGGAGAGCGATCGCCTACCGGTCGATCAAAGATCGAAGCTGCCTGCCGTGAGGTTCACCACCCCGGCGAGGTGGATGGAAAAATCCGCCTTGCCGTCGCCATTGGTGTCGCCTTCGACATAGGTGTCGGCTTTCGTCGTCACCACATGCAGTTCGCCGGCATGCTTGCCGAAGGCGTCGCTGCCGATGAAGTCGAAACCCTGCTGGCCCTTCTTGGTCGAGTCGGCATCCCATTGGCTCAGGTCGATCTTGTCACCATCCGCCGTCGTGAAATCTCCGATCGTGTCGGCCGCTCCATGCGTCTTGCCGGTATCGCCCTTGGCGAAGACAAACGTGTCCGCTCCCGTGCCGCCATAGAGCTTGTCCATACCGCCGCCGCCATCGATCGTGTCGTCCCCACCATTGCCCTTGATCGTGTTGACAGCGCTGTTGCCGAACATCTCCTGACCGCTGCCCGCGCCTTTGAAGTCGACCTTGCCGATCCCCAGCGCATGCAGCTCGGCAACATTCTTGGACACCGACGTCAGGCTGTGATCGGCCCAGACCTCGTCTCCATTGACCACGTCGACCTTGACATTGGTCGCGCCCAATTTGAGCCCGAGGCTCACCGTGCCGGTCTTCAGGTCGAAGTCGATCGTTTTCGACCCCGCGGAGCCATAAAGCAGTTCATAGCCGCCACCCGCTCCCGTCGTATCGGAGGCGCCGGAACCCGAGACCTTAGCGCCCGCCACCTGCTCGCCGACAGTGAAGAAATCGTCGTTCTTGACCGTGTCGTTGTAGACGACGCCGGTGACGAATGTGCGGCTGGAATCGCCGGCGAAATCCTGGGTGACCATGGATGTGTTGTAAGTCTGCCTCTGATAGGTATACGTGCCCAACTCCTGGCCGATGCCGATTTCCTTGAAATCGCCATCGAGGAGATTGAGCCTGTGGCCGCGGCCGGCAATGTCCTTGTCGATGAACAGGCCGTTCTCCTCCACGACGATGAGTTGCGTCGCCATCGCATCGGTGATCGTGTCGTGTGTGCCCTGCCAGGCAATATTTTCGCCCGCACCGCTGTCGCCGAGGACATAGCCCGCCGCCTTCATCCGATCCCAGGGCTCGACACCCGTATATCCCTTCGAACCCTTCGTCTCCTCGTGCTGGAAGAGATCGTTGGTCAGCATCCACTTGCTGTGGTTGGCGGCGGAGCTGGCAAGGTCGTCATTGCCGGCCAGCACCTGCTTTGGCGCACTCGAAATCGTGCCCTTATCAAGGCCTTCGTTGAGATCGATGTGATCGCGCTTGGCCTCACCGGCGGGGTCCATCCGCGCGCGGTTGATGAGTTCGAGCATCAACTGTTCCTGGGGCGTCAGATTGGCCATGAAATGCTCTCCCAAACAATGTTGCATCAGCCATATGTGGTGAAATCCCTCGCGCCGATGATTTCAGCATTCCACGATGTTTTCAAGGCAGATGGCTTGCTGCCTTCGCGCCAATGCAGGCGCGGCGATGGCCACGCCTCACCCCTGCACCGCCGCCCGTGCGGAAAAATAGCGTGTCGCGTAAACCGCGAACTTGCCGATGAAGATGCCGGTAAACACCCCGGAAAGACCGAGGTCGGCAAGGCGCATCGAAAATTCCTGCAACAGAGCCGGATTGATCACCGCCATTGCACCGAAGGTGTATTTCACCGCGAACACGATGAGGATCAGCGGCAGCAAGGTGAAATCCGCCGGCCGGCGGATGACACCGCTGAAGGGATCGACAGAAACCTTCGCTCTACGCAGCATGAGCAAGCCAATGCCGATGCCGATCACCAGCCCGCCGACCCAGATGCCACAAACATCTGCCGCCAGGCCATAGACGCGGATCAACTCATAGATGCCCCAGACGGTCAGGATCACCGGCAGCAGCGCCAGTTTCGGTAGCGTGACATCAGCCGGCCGCATCGCCCTGATGCCGCGCCAGACAAAATAGAAGAACAGCAGGAAAACCCAAGGCGGCGTATGTGCGAGAAAGCCTGTGACCGTCATGCGATGCTCCCAAAAATATCCGACACACCGGTATCAACTTATTGCGTCGGCTGACAGTACCGCCGGCAAAATCAGCTTTATCCGCGCGGGTTTGCCGCGGCAGATCATTGCGTTTGACGGTCGGCAAATGGCAGCTCCGTCCAATTACGCGACCGTCGCATGTGGTGCTCGCCTTTGGCTCATCACGAACGTTCCTTCCGCCACGAGGCTGACGAATTCGGAGCGCCGCCGTCATGGTGTACAGGCTGCAAGTGGGCGCTTGACGGGCCGTCTTTCACGCGCCACTTTGCACGCAAAGAGAATGAGGGGAATCATGAGTATCAAACTGGTTGTCGGTCCGGCATTTTCGCTCGACATGTCCGATTTCGACTTCACCGGTGTCGATGACGCTGAAATCACCACCTTTTCCTCATCGACGATCACCGGCGTCGCCGGCAGCTTCCGGCTGACGATCACCGGTCAGGGTTTCGTGCATGATCAAAACGGCTATCTGACCGATGGCACGGTCTACAGCCTCAGCCTGACCTATCATGGCAACAGCATGCTGTCGCTGTCCGGCGCCGATGTCGATATTCCGAACTTGATCCACGTGCTCAACACATCCTCCACCAAGGATGATCTGTCGTTGCTCGCTTCGACACTCAGCGGCGACGATGACTTGAGCGGCAGCCAGTATGGCGACCTGATTGCCGGCTATAATGGCAACGACACGCTGCTCGGCAAGGACGGGCACGACACGATCCGCGGCGGTTCCAGCAATGACCTGATCACCGGCGGCGCCGGCAGCGACGATCTCTGGGGCAATGGCGGCAAGGACACGTTCGTCTTCACCCTGGTCAAGGACAGCAGCCCCGCCTCCGCCGATATCATCCATGACTTCAACGGCAAGGAGCACGACAGGATCGACTTGCATGCCATCGACGCCAATACCGGCAAATCCGGCAATCAAGCGTTCGACTTCATCGGCCGCCATGCCTTCGATCACCATGCCGGCGAATTGCGGGTCGAAACCGCGGACCACAGCACCTGGATCTACGCCGATCGCAATGGCGACGGCAATGTCGATTTCGCCATCCACCTGCAGGGTGACGTTCCGCTGAAAACCGGCTACTTCGATCTGTAACTGACGATGCCGGCCATCCCCTATTACCTGGCGACAACGGCTTTCGACGCTCAGTCAGGCGACGTCTGGCGAGACTATCTGAACTGGTCGGGCCTCCATCAACTCCGCGAGCTCGTCTCGCTCGATGGCATGCTTTGCACCTTCGTGCTGCCGGAGGTGAAGGACAGCTATTGGCCACACATCGTCAATGAGGACAATCTCCTCAATTTCTTCATCGACCTCGATTTCATGCTTGCTGAAATCGGGGATTTTCATCGCGTCAACGTACTGGCCGTGCTTCGCAACCCGACAGAGGAGGAAGTTCGCGAATTCGCCCAGCCGGATTTCTCGTTCATGGGCTTCGAGCTTCTGGACCAGGACCATTCGATCAGCGCCTTGACAAATTGCGGCGGTTTCCCGGACATATTCGCCAACGAGGAGATCAATGAACGGGGCCTGATAGACGATTTCGGCCGAGTGCGAGACATATCGAACAACCTCCGGCGCGCCCACCCGGAAGAGCATCATGCCGATTGCAATGTCTGGGCAGTCTATCGAATGGCACTCTCGAAAATGGCTCCCCAGTGAGGCTCAGGAGGGTAAGTCACCGTCACGCTCTCTCATATTTCGGCCGCCAGCCGCGCCCCATGCCGGCGGACATCATCTGCGACGCCGTCCACAATTGGTCGCGCAGGAAATCGGCATCGAGCAGAAGATCGCGGATGGCAGCGAGCGCATCTCCGCTATGCGCCGCGAGATAGGTCTCGGCCAGATCGATCTCCGGCGCTGAGGCGTCCTCCTGTTGCCCCTCGTCCAAATCTAGGCGCAGTTGACCTTCCGCCAATGCGTCCATGGCAGCGCTCCATCGTTATCATAGGGTCGTATCCCGCCTATGGCGGAATTTGTTCTCATAATGTTCACGGTGCAGGCAAGAGTCAAGCGCCCCTGAGTTGAGCCGGTCGCCCCTGAGCCTACTGAACGTCTTCCGATCGAACGGCCTGATATCAAAAACCCACCGCCAGGGGTGAGCGGTGGGCCTCTATATAGGCTCGGCGGCGGAGACCTCTGGGGGGAGGATGAGGGGTGCCGAGCCTGACTATACTTTCTGAACGGTTCAATTTGCGCAGGGTTCCCCGACACCGGCACGTTCACCACGGACGACAGCCTGCATATGACCCGCCAAGGGACTTCGGGCCGCAAGGCGCGGTGCCGACAGCTTCTATTGCGGCGCAGGGGCCGATCTGGGTGTCTTCCACTATTCTTCGGCGAGGCATTCGGCGGCAGCGTCGAACGGCCGAGACACAATCACCGGCTTTCCCCACGGGACCGACCTCATCGACCTGCAGACATTGAACGCCGAGATCGGGAAACCTGGCATGCAACATATCCACTGGATCAGAAAGAAGCAGTTCAGCCATCCGCCCGCGTTCGACCACCTGCCGTCAGAACAGAAACTCGGTATCGCTCAGGTTCGCTTCATGCATAAGATCGATCACCAGCGCATCGTGGCTTGCAGTCATCCCGGTCTCTGAAGCGTGATCGGAGGCATGCCGGAAGAAATGTGAGGCGTTATCGGCGCCGTCTGCGTCGGGATTGACATGTTTCACCGTCTCCGAAAGTGCCGCCTGCGGATCAGCCTCGGCAACCGACTTTGCCCCGGTTGTCGTCAGCACGCCGGCAGCGCTCAGGTCCAGATCAGCCTTGCCATAGTGGCCGGCAAGCGTCAGGCTGCCCTCCTGCTTGCCGTGATCGAGAATGGTGACGACCGTATTCGCGCCCTTGGCGGCGACTTTGATCGCTGCCTGCGCGTCGAGCCCTCCTATGGCGATGCTGTCGCCCTCGGCAAAACCTTTCACCGTTGCGTGCAGCAAGTCGGCATCCGCAAGCGCCAAGGTCGCACCTGTGCTGCCGGCGGCAAAGCCGATGCCAACACTCTTGTCCTCGCCATCGAGGATCAGCGTGCCGGCCTTGCCGATCATGATTGCACCATTGCCCTCGACGGCGCCGGTCAGATGCAGCGTGCCGCCGTTCAGGGCGACACTGCCGCTTTTCCAGATCGTGGCGGCGTTGAAGGTCGCCTCGGCTTCGCCCGAAACCGACAGGCTGCCCTTGCCGCCCGCCTTCTCTTCCGTACCGCCGACCGAGAGACTCTCGCCCGCCAGTGACGAGCCCTTGTCCATGAGCGTCAGCTTCCCTGTCGCTCCCTTCTCGGCGCCGATTTCGACCGCCCCCTCGCCGCCCTTGATCTGCGCGACCTCGGCCCCCTTGCTAATGGTCAGCGTGCCCGAACCGCCTTCGCCGACGGAGAGTGTGCCATAGGCCAAGCCGGAGGCTGTCGTCTTGCCGTTCCTGGTCACCGCGCCCGAAATGGTGGCTGAGCCGATCGAGCCCTCATCTTCGGCGACCGCGACCTCGCCCGAAACCACGGCCTGGCCGGAGCCCTTGATGCTCAACGTGCCAAAACCTTGCTCGCCCACCGAAAGGTCGCCGTTGACGATGAAAGTGCCGGCCGTGTCGATGGTCACGCCATTGGCATTGGTGTTGACCTGTGTCGCGAGATCGGCCGAGGCCGCCGTCAGCTTGGCGCCATTGGTGATCTTCAGACTGCCCTTGCCGAGCACGCCGTCCTCGATATCCGCGACGGTCGCCACGGTGCCCTTGCCGTCGAATGTCGCCGTGCCCGTGCCGCCGAACTTTTCGCCGAGCGTGAGGTCGGCCGCATGGTTGCCGGTCGCCGCTTCCAGCCTGGCGCCTTGGTTGAAGATGACAGTGCCCGTGCCCGCCTCTCCCACGACGATTTCGCCGCGTGTGGTCAGCGAACCGCCGTGCAGCGTCAGCGTACCCTTGCTGCCCTTCTCCTCGCCGAGCGTGATCTTGCCGCCCCCCAACACCACCGTCGAGAGATCGCTGAGAAGCGTGCCGGTGCCGCCACCGCCGATCGTCAGGTCCCCGCCGACAGTGAGTTTGCCCGGCCCGTCTCCGGCCGTGCCGTCGCCGAGGACAATCTGGCCCGAGCCACCTTTCTCCTCGCCAAGCGTCAGATCGCCGTCCGCCAGCAACACGCCGTTGGCGCCGACATCGACCCGCGCCTTGCCGGCCGAGCCGACCGTCAGGCTGCCCTCGGTCTCCCAACTGCCGCCATTGACGAAAGCCCGCCCCTCGCTGTCCTCTTCTTCTGCCACGGTGCTGTCGCCCGTCACTGTCAGGATGCCGATGACGGAGGCCTGGGCATAGCCGGCTTCGCCGAGGGTTAGCGCGTCAAACGTCATATCCGAGCCGGTTCCGACCGAAATGCTGCTGATGTGCTGGGTGTGGAAACCGGTCGTGTCATCCTTGTTGCCGCCGGTGGGCGCCCCCTCGCCCGCAACCACGACTTCGCCGGCGTCGACATTGCCGCCATTGTTGGCGTTGAGCGAGCCGACACCCTTCTCGCCAACCGTGATGGACTTCTTTACCGTCAGCGTCGAGCCGTCACCGGTCACCACGATATCGCCGCTGGCACCCGCGCCGTCTCCGGCCACAAGCGTGTTCACGCTCGCCTTGCCGCTATCCAGCACGTTGAGATCACCTTGCGCCGTCTGCCCGAGCGTCATCGTGCCGGTGGATCTCATCGTGCCGCCGTCGACGACCAGACCACTGTTCTGCACATGTGCATTGACCATGTCGACAAGGACGGCGCCGGCGACTGTCGTCATCCCGCCGGTCCATGTCGTCAGGCTGTTGGGAGAACCGCCGGTCAGTGCGGTGAGCGTGAACCCGCCTTGCAGATTCAATCTTCCGCCCGTCACGCCGCTGAACGATATGGTATCCTTGCCGACATTGAGAAAAGCCTGACTACCCACGAACGTGGCGGCCCCGACAACGGTCACGGTTCCCGCGGCAACATCCATCCCATTCAACCCGGGACCGGTGCCGACCAACTCGAACGTATCCGCCGTCACGCTGCCGCCGGTGGTCAGCAGGCTTGAGGAGTCCTGCAAAACAAGTGCGCTGATATCGAGGCTACCGCCGACGATTTTACCGCCTGCATTTGCGATCTCGTCGGCCTTCACCTCCGCGCCGTCGATGTTGAAATTTTTGAGCGTGCCTGCCCTGACCTTTCCTCCGGTGAGATCACCGCCATCGACCGTGTCAGCCGTAAGCTTGCCGCCGGCGAACACCATCTGAGACACGGTCGTGGCGTTGTAGATGCCCCCATCCAGCGTTCCGCCGCCATTGATCGTTGTGGCCGAGAGGCCTCCGGTCATGGTGCTGTTTGAGCCGAGTTGAAGGCTGTTGACGCTCTGGCCTGCGGTGGTGATCGTGCCGACGACATTGATGAAGACGTCATCGCCCGCACCAGGAATATCCGTCTCGGGTCCGTTGTGCCAGTTGCTCGCGGTGTTGAAGTCGCCGCCACTCGCGCTCTGCCAAGAGTAAAACGTCACGATGCCCTCCTTCGGTCGAACGACAAGCAAGTGACCAGTCGTCACCACGCTGCCCATGCCGAAACTTAAGAGATCCAGGAAATCTGCCCAATTGCTGGGGGCATGTCATTCCCTGATCAGGGAGGGTTCGGCCTTATATTTCGTCGTCTTTATCCGACCGGCCGACAACATCGCTTYGGCCTTTACCTTTTGTCACCGATCGCTAATTTAAGGGCGATGTCGCGGGAGGACGGAATGGCAAAGATTCAATATTCTGAATTCATGCCGGAGGATTCCGGCATACTCGACGTCTTCAGCAAGGGGCCTGCCTTGCTGACGGAAGAGCATGCATCGACCTACGCCAACTTCAACGATGCAGACACATCCAACCGCATCATTTTCCAAGGCCAAGGCTTCCAGTATCAGGACGGCACCATCGTCAAGGGAACGCTTGATGACATTCTCTTCGCCGACCAGGATACGGATGTGATGTTCTCGGTCGCAAACATCAAAGCCAATGTCGCCGACCTGAGCGCAGCCCTCACCCAGCAGGGATTGTCACGACTCCTGAAAATGCTGTTCAACGGCGATGACAACTGGATTGGTTCGGACGGCACTGATTATCTCACCGGCTATAAAGGCAATGACAAGCTTACCGGCGGCGCAGGTGGCGATACGTTCGGGTTCGCTACCCATGACGGCACGGACGTGATCAAGGATTTTCACCGCGACGACGGCGACAACATCGATGTCCACAGATGGAAGGGTATCGACGGTTTTCACGACGTGAAGTCACATGCGGAGGATCACGGCAGCAATGTCTGGATCACCCTCGGCCATGATACGCTGGTCATCAGCAACATGCACAAAGCCGAGCTCGCTATGGGCGACTTTGACTTTTGACGGATGTTGCGACGGCAACGCGGATTGTCGCTGAAGGTCTCGCCTCGCCAGGGATCGATGCTCGCGCTTTGGGGCAAGCGCGCCAGCTAGCTATCGAATGAAATCACAATACGTTCGGCGGCGGCGGCCACGAGGTCATCAGAGGACACGGCTTCTAATGAAGCGCAACTTGATTTGATAGCGAATGTGAAGGCTCCCAGATCGAAACCATTGCATTTCACTGCAAAGAGAGTTCCATACGCGGACGTGCCACACCGAGCCCGGAGTTTTTCGCATGGTAACTCTGCCCAAGGCATCCGATATAAGCGCCCTGCAATGGGATGACGCAAATGCGCATGCGGATTTCGAAAGCGATATCGACGAGTTCAACAGCGCAGTCTGGATCAAGCTCGATGCGGTGGTTGGCCAAACCTATGATTTGACGGCCAACAGTTTTGGCAACGGTGCCACCGATACGTCCTTCAATGTCTATAACGCTGACGGCGAACTCGTCCTGACCGAGACTTCTTCGGATTCCGCTGGCGCAAATGGCACTTTGACGGCGAGCGCAACTGCACCGCTTTATGTGAAACTGTTCATGCCATCGGGGCTTCCTGGAGAAATCGATCTCGATGTGAGCACTTCGCACCTGACGAACCATTACCTGACGATCTACGGCGACAACTACACCGGTACGTTTGGAGAGCGCATTCTTGGCTACTATGGTGACGACGCGTTGTTCGTGGGCAACGCCACCGAGGCTTTGGGAGGCGAGGGCAACGATACGCTCTACGGAAATACAGACCAGGATGCGCTCTGGGGAGATCAGGGAGACGACACCTTTATCCTTCATGGCGGCAATGACACAGTATTTGGCGGTGCCGGCGACGATCAGGTCGCCTCACTCAGTTCCGGCGGCAATGTCCAGGTCTTCGGCGGCTCCGGACATGATGACATTACCGTGGAGGTGGCAACGGCCAAGATTTATGGCGGCGACCAGGCGGACCACATCGGCTGCAGCGCCGCGTCGGACACGATCCATGGCGGCTCCGGCGGTGATGAAATCTTGGCTAGCGGCACCAGTATCATCTTCGGCGACAGCGGCAACGACATCATCACCGGCGCCTTCACCAGTCAATCGCTGAATGGCGGTACCGGCAACGATACGATTTCCGGCGGCGGTGGCGGCGACACGATCGTCGGCGGCACCGGCAACGATCAATTGACGGGAGGAAGTGTAGGCGACGACATAACCGGAGGAGCGGGCGCCGATGTGATGACGGGCGGCAGCGGGGCAGACCTGTTCATCTACCAGAAGGCCAGCGACTCCACAGCCGCAAAATCCGGCCGGGACACCATCACGGACTTCGACCCGGTGCACTATGCCATGGATCTCCACGCGATCGACGCCAACACCAATCTACAGGGCAATCAAGCGTTCCACTTCATCGGAACCCAGGATTTCCATCACGAGGCCGGCGACCTGCGCTATGCCGAGAACGGCGGCAACACCTATGTCTACGGCGACGTTGACGGTGACAACAAAGCCGATTTCGAAGTCGAGCTCACCGGTCCGCTGACGCTCACATCGATCAACTTCGCCCTCTGAGGCAGGGCGGTCGGTCAGCCGAACACGAGGACGAAGACAGTCAGGGAGTGATGCCGGTTCTCTGCCCTGCTTACTTGCGAATCCGGATCTGTCTTTTGGAAATTTGGTAGCGGGAGGCAGAGTTGAACTGCCGACCTTGGGGTTATGAGTCCCACGCTCTAACCAACTGAGCTATCCCGCCATCGATACCGAGCTGGTTACGTCTCGGTGGCGCGGCTTATAAGGCTGCGTTTCCTATCCTGTCAAGCGCTATCGGGCAAAAACAAGAAAATGCCGGACGCGAAAAATCATGCCGCCTGGCTCGCCAAAAGCAGCGCCCGGAGCTGGGTTTCCGCGGCCGATTCTTTCTCCGAGCGCTCGATGAAGCCGCCGCCATAGACGCGCGCGTCCTCGCCCGGGGCCGAATAAAGCGCGCAGGCCTGGCCCGGCGCTACGCCCGGTTCGCCCTCTTCGAGCTCGACATAAATGCCCTTGGCGTCGGCATGGAGCCGCGCCGGCTTGGGTGGCCGGGTGGAGCGGACCTTGGCGAAGCAGTCGAAACCATCGGCCGCGAGCTCTGCCAGTGGCGCATCGCCCAGCCAGTTGACGTCGCGGAGATAAAGCCTGCGGGTTTCCAGCGCTTCCCTCGGCCCGACGATCACCCGCTTGGAGCGCGCATCGAGATGCACGACATAAAGCGGCTCGCCGGTGGCGATGCCGATACCGCGCCGCTGGCCGATCGTGTAATGCAATATGCCCTCATGCTGGCCGAGCACCCGGCCATCGAGATGGACGATGTCGCCGCCAAGCGCCGCATCCGGCCGGAGCTTGGTGATCACGTCGGAATATTTGCCTTGCGGCACGAAGCAGATGTCCTGGCTGTCGGCCTTGGCGGCGACGACGAGGCCCATTTCGGCCGCCAGCGCCCGCACTTCCGGCTTCGGCATGCCGCCCAACGGAAAGCGCAGATAGTCGATCTGCTCCTGCGTCGTGGCGAAGAGGAAATAGCTCTGGTCGCGCTCGGCGTCGGCCGGGCGATAGAGCGCGCGCCGGTTGGGATTACCCGGCGTCGGGCTGGGGCGCGAGCGGATATAATGGCCGGTCGCCAGCGCATCGGCGCCGAGTTCCTTGGCGGTCACCAAGAGATCGGCGAATTTGACCGTCTGGTTGCAGGCAACGCAGGGGATCGGCGTCTCGCCGGCGACATAGCTTTCCATGAACGGGTTGATCACCGTCTCCAGGAAGCGCCGCTCATAGTCGAGCACATAATGCGGGATGCCGAGTGTCTCGCAGACGCGCCTGGCATCGTCGATATCCTGGCCGGCACAGCAGGAGCCGGCGCGATGCACGGCCGCACCATGGTCATAAAGCTGCAACGTGATCCCGATAACCTCATAACCCTGGCGTTTCAACAGGCCGGCGACCACGGACGAATCGACGCCGCCGGACATGGCGACGACCACACGGGTGTCTTCGGGACGCTTGTCGAAATCGAGGCTGTTCACGGAATTTTGCTTTTCTACTGACGCTATACAGAGGGTTTTCACGGTTCAATACCATGCTTTCGGCGCTGCATATAGGCGCTAGTTTCGGGCCTCACAAGCCGAGAACTTCAGGCTTTTCAGCAACAATGCCGGGCACTGACCTGTTTTCAAACAGTTTTTCGTCAATTTTTCCGCATATGTTTAGGCAATTTTTAAATCTGACTCTCTAATGTCGATCCATATGGTCTTTGTTTGTGTAGAGAGTCCAATGACCGAAGCGATACGTCCGAGAGTAAAATATGTCATCGGCCCCGATGGCAGCCCGCTTACGATTGCCGATTTGCCCCCCGCCAACACGCGCCGCTGGGTGATCCGTCGTAAAGCGGAAGTGGTTGCCGCCGTCCGCGGCGGCCTGCTCAGTCTGGAAGAAGCCTGCGAACGTTACACGCTGACGGTCGAGGAATTCCTCTCCTGGCAGAGTTCGATCTCCGACCACGGCCTCGCCGGCCTGCGCACCACGCGCATCCAGCAATACCGCCATTGACATCGCTTTGAAACAGGGTTGCGAAGGGCCGCACACGCGGCCCTTTCTTGTTGCGTCCGCCCGATGGCGGTGCTGGTCTTACGGCGCGACCGTCAGGGTCGTATGCATGCCGGCGCTGTAATGGCCCTTGATGTTGCAGAGAACCAGATAGGTTCCGGCCTTCAGGTTGACCGTCAGTTTGCCGTCCGCGCCCGGCTTGAGGTCCGAGACTTCGCCCATGCTTTTCAGCTTCTTCTCGTCGACCCTGTCCTTCTTCGTGTTGAAGGGGATTTGCTGATCCGCGGCTTTCAGCTTGACCACGACCATTTCATGCTCTTCGCTGGCGGCATCGTTGTGGACCTGGAAGGTGACGGCGCCGGCTTTTGCGGCCGGCGGATCCAGCGTGATCGCCATGGCGCCGCCGCCCTCGCCGCTCTCCATGACCTTGATCGCGGTGTTTGCGAAGGATGGCGAAGCGGCAAGCCCAAGGGCCGAAGATGCGGCAAGCAGGAGTGCGAAGCGGATTGTGTTCGACATTCAGGAAACCTTTCCTATTGATGTTTGCGCCACCTCGGTAGGGCCTCCACCTGACACGCACCTGAACGCAGAACCGCCAAGGCAGACTTCATGCGAAGCGGATCAAGGCCTCGAACCGGGTCTCACCACCCCTCTGATACGACTGCAGTTGCAGCGATGCGTTCATCTGGGTGAGCAGGCGCTCGACGATGGAGAGGCCAAGACCGGAACCGGGTGAGCGATCGTCGGCGCGATGGAAGCGTTGGCGGATGCGGCTGAGTTCCTGGTCGGTGAACGGCCGTGCGGCGTTGGTAATCGCGATGCTTCCCTCGGCATCGATGCGAATGGTGATCGGTTTGGCCTCTTCGCCATGGTGCATGGCGTTCTCGATCAGGTTGCGCAACACGATCGCCAAAGCATCGGGATTGACCGCGCGCACCAGCCGCGCGCCCTCCTCCATGATCCTGTCGATCCTCTGACGATTGCCGGCATGCCGTTGCATGTCCTCGACCACCATATCGACGACCGGAATCAGGTCATGCGGCGCCTCGACGAGACCGATGCCGGCTTCGGCGCGGGCGAGTTGCAGCAGTTTCTCGGTCAGGGAGGTCAGCATTTTCAGCGATTGCTCGATCATCACGGCGCGTTCGGCTGCGGGTGACGAGCCGAGCTCCTCGATCAGCAATTGGGCCTGTGCCATGGCGCCGGCGATCGGGGTTCTGAGTTCGTGGGCGCTGTTGGCGGTGAATTCCCGCTCGGCGGCGAATGCCGCCGCCAGCCGGGCGAGCACGATGTTGAGCGAATTGGCAATCGGCGCCAGCTCGTTCGGCAGGCCTTGCAGGACCAGGGGCGAGAGATTGCCGCTGTCCTTCTCGGCAATGGCTGTGCGCAATTCGGTCAAAGGCGCCATCGCCCGGCGAATGATGTAGAGAAGCAGGACGACGCTGAGCGGCACCAGGATAGCGAGCGGCAATAGCAGCGCCAAAATGCTGTCCCGCATGGCCTCCGAGCGGTGTGCCAGCGAATCCGCGACCTGGACGAACACCCGGTTATCATCAGCCGCAATGGTGAAGACACGCAAATTGTCGCCCTGCCAGAAGCCTTCGGCCAATGGTGCCTTGAACGGCGCCGGCGGCGTTTCATAGGAATGCATCAGCACCCGGCCATCCCTGGTCCTGACCTGGTAGGTCAGGTAACCGTCGAAGCCGCCATCGGATTTCTGCAGGCGCCGCGGCATATCGGGCAAGTCGCCCTTGCGGACATCGTCGAGCGCCAGCGGCAGCAGCCGGTCGGCGGTCTCCTGCATGGCGCTGTCAAAGATCTCGCCGAATTCATCATGCATCACATAGGCGCCAAGCCCCGCACCCATGCCCCAGAAAGTAATCGTGCACACAGTCAGCCAGCCCACCAGCCGCCGGGTGATGCTGTAAGATATCATGACGCGGCCACGAGCTTGTAGCCGACGCCGCGCACGGTCTGGACACGCTCCTTGCCGAGCTTCTTGCGCAAGCGGCTGACATAGACTTCAACGGTGTTGCTCTCGATCTCCGACCCAAAGGCGTAAAGCGCCTCCTCGATCCTGGCTTTCGAGATGATCGCCCCAGGACGGGCGGACAGCGTGTCGAGCACGGCCCATTCGCGCGCCGACAATTCGATCTCGCGCCGGCCGTCGGTCAGCCGCCGGTCGATGGCGTTGATTTCCAGATCGCCGAATTTCGTCGCCGAGGTCGCGTTGCCGCGGAAGCGGCGGATGACCGCGCCGATCCTGGCTGAGAGCTCATCGAGATTGAAGGGTTTGACGAGATAGTCATCGGCGCCGCTGTCCAGCCCCGCGATCCTGTCGCTGATCTGGTCATGCGCGGTGATGATGATCACCGGTGTAGCGTTGCCTTTCGATCTTTGGCTGCGCAAAAGCTCGATGCCCGAGCCGTCGGGCAGCCTGAGGTCGAGCAGAACCAGGTCATAGCTGACCGCATCCAGCGCCTCTTTTGCGTCGGCAATGCTGCGCATCCAGTCGACCGCCTGTCCCGCCGAGGCAAGATGGTCGCGAACCGCCGCGCCCAGGACAGCGGCATCCTCGATCAGCAATATGCGCAAAAGGCCTCTCCTTGGGACATCGGTGCTGCTAGTGTAGCCGAGTCGCTCAAACGCCGATTGATTTGAAGCAATAGACCTCTCCGCGATATGGTTTGGTGCCATTCAGGTTATTGTCAGGCGGATGCGTCAAAAGGCGGGCAAATCAAACGCGAAAAGGCATCCCATGACAAATATTCGCACCCGCTACTCCCTGGCGCAGCGCGCCCTGCACTGGCTGACCGTTCTCCTCGTCTTCTTCAATCTTCTTTTACCCGCCAGCATCGAACACGTTACCGATACATTCGACGACGGCAAGGTCCCCAGCCCGGCCGATATGTTTTCGGCCAATCTGCACATCTATGCCGGCTTCGCGATCCTGGGCCTGACCATACTCCGGCTGCTCATGCGGCTGATCCAGGGCGCGCCGGGCAAGCCTGAAGGCGAGCCGGAGATCTTCCACCTCCTCGGCACGATGTCGCACGCTGTCTTCTACGCCGTGCTGATCGTCATGCCGCTTCTCGGCATCGCCAAATATTTCTTCGCCATCGACATTGCCGGCGATCTGCATGGCGGTCCGGTGAAAGCGCTGCTCTGGGCGCTGATCGGCCTGCATGTCGCAGCCGTGCTCGTGCACCAATTCTGGTGGAAGACGAACGTTCTCGCCCGGATGACCGGCGGTGCGGGGTAAAAAAGTTCAGCGATAAGGGTGTGCTTCAAGGCAACAATAAAGAGCGCAGACAGCACAACCGGCGATCGGCGACCGCTAAAGATTGGCCAACGCCATCCACTGGTCGGAGTTTCGCTCCAGATGTTTGAGCAGCGTATTGCCGAGCAGCTCGATGTCGTCACGGCTGCGCATCGGGCTGCTCTTCGGGCCAAGCACGCCCTTGAACTTCACCTGGAAGGTAAAACGCCCGTCCGGTTGGGCCTCGATGATCACCATTGTCTCAGGATCCAAATGCAGCACAACGCGCCTCCACACGAGATACTGAGACGATAGTAAATATAAGGAGTTATTTTACAAGCAGATTCGCAAAATGCTTATATACGGATGGAGTTTCGCTAGAATGCCGCAATATGTGGCTGGAAATGATACAAGATTCTACTGAAATTACGCTTCGGACCATCCTTCTGCCCGGTCCCCGCGACCAATCGATCTAGGCCTGCGAACCTTGGGCCAACCCGATCGCCAGCACCTCTTAACCCGCGCTCTTATGGACATTGCAGGTTTCCCGAGTGTCGATATAGTGCCGATCTTACAATTCGACTTATCCAGCAAGGCAACCTGGCGCGTTTTTTCCATGATGTTGGACGCTGCAACATGCGCTCATCGTCACGACAACGTTCCAGTGCTCGCAAAGTCCATCTTGGGAGAAATACAAATGATGACCGTCGACGATCCAGGACGGAAGGAATTGCGGGACGCCTGTGGTGACGCTGCCGATATCCCGGATCTACTGCAAGAACTTGTGAACAGGGCAGTCGCACTCGGCAAGCTCGGGTGCCACGATGATGAGATCGCCGTCTACGATGACATTGTTGCCCGCTTCGGCGCAGCGACCGAATTCCCATTGCGCGAACAAATCGCTCTGGCGCTCCTCAACAAAGCAACCCGGCTTGGCGCGCTCGGGCGCAACGAAGACGAGATATATGTCTACGATGACATCCTTGCCCGTTTCGGCGCGGCGACTGAATTGCCCCTGCGCGAAGCATTCGCCACGGCGCTCCTGCGCAAAGGAGTGGCGTTTGCCGCGCTTGGGCGAACCGATGACGAGATTGCCGCCTACGACGGCGTCGTTGCCCGCTTCGGTGCAGCGACGGAATCGACCCTGCGCGCAACAGCCGCCACGGCGCTCATGAACAAGGGGATCCGGCATACCTTGCTCGGGCAAACCGAGGCTGCGATTGCTGTATACGACGATGTTATCGACCGCTTCGGCAGCGAAACCGCATTGTCCATATGCGAGGAAGTTGCCAAGGCGATGTTGAACAAGGGAGCGATGCTCGCCGAACTGGGTCGCCATGCCGGCGCGATCGCCGTCTATGACGACATCGTCGCCCGCTTCGGCACTGAGATCGAGGTGCCCCTGCGCGAACAGGTCGCCATGGCGCTGGTGAACAAGGGAGACGAGCTCGGTGAGCTCGGGCGCAGCGACGCTGCGATCGCCGTCTACGATCACGTCGTTGCCCGCTTCGGCGCGGCCACCGAATTGCCACTGCGCAAACAGGTCGCCATGGCACTTTTCAACAAGGGAGCACGGGTCAGTGCGCTCGGGCGCAGCGACGACGAGATTGCTGTGTGCAATGACATCCTCACCCGCTTTGGCACGGCAACCGAATTGCCTCTGCGCGAAAAGGTGGCCAAGGCGCTTGTGAACAAGGGGACCACACTCGACGGGCGCGGGCGCGGCGAGGAGGCGATTGCGGCGTTCAACGAGGTCCTCACCCGCTTCGGCACTGCGGCTGAATTGCCCTTGCGCGAACAAACTGCCAGAGCCCTCGTCAACAAGGGGACCACGCTCAGCGAGCTTGGGCGCAGCAAAGATGCGATCGCTGTCTACGACGATGTCCTCGCGCGGATCGGCACGTCGACGGAATTGTTCATGCAGAGAGAAATTGCCAAGGCCTTGATCAACAAGAGTTACGACCTCCGCGATCTCGGGCGCATCGACGATGCGATCGCCGTCTATGACGATGTCGTGACGCGCTTCTCCGATGCGTCAGAACCGCTCTTGCGCGAATCGGTCGCCAAGGCACTCATCGGCAAGGGCGTGTCGTTCAACATACTTCAACGCGGTGGCGACGCGATCGCCCCGTTTGAGGAGGTCGTCACCCGCTTTGGCACGGCGCAAGACTTGGCCCTGCGCGAAAACGTCGCCACGGCGCTCCAATATAAGGCAAGGACGCTCGGCGAAATCGGGTTTACCGTAGACGCGGTTACCGCCTGCGACGTCATGATCTCCCGCTTCGGCAATGCGACCGAGCCGACCTTGCGCGAACTGGTCGCGGAAACGGAGATCATCAGGCGGAATTGTCTACGCGCGCCCCTGCACTGAGAATCGGCCTGGCCATTCCCGAAATACAGAGGGCGCGGCCATCCCGCCGCGCCCTCTTTTCGCCCTGGAGGCTAATTCAGAACGTATCGACATTAAACGCCAGTGCCTTGGCCTGGCGGACCGCCGGATTCGCCGTCAGTTTGGCCAGCACCTCGTCCTTCACCGGCTCATCGACATAGAGCAGCGCGATGGCGTCGCCGCCCTGGCGGTCGCGGCCGAGCTGGAAGTTGGCGATATTGACGCCGCCTTCGCCGAGCGTGGTGCCCATATAGCCGATCATGCCGGGCACGTCGGTATTGGTGATGTAGATCATGTTGGCGCCGACATCGGCGTCCATGTTGATGCCCTTGATCTGGATGAAGCGCGGCTTGCCGTCGGAGAACACCGTGCCGGCGATCGAGCGGGTCATCGTGTCGGTCTTCACCGTCAGCTTGATATAGCCGTCATAGACGCCCGACTTGTCGCGCTTGACTTCCGAAAGGATAACGCCCTTTTCCTTGATCATCACAGGCGCCGAGACCATGTTGACATCGGCCACCAGCGGCCGGATCAGGCCGGCGAGCAGCGCCGAGGTCAGCGCCTTGGTGTTCATGTTGGCGGTGGCGCCATCATAGAGGATCTCGATTTCCTTGATCGCATCCTCGGTGACCTGGCCGACAAAGGCGCCGAGCACATCGGCGAGCTTGATGAAGGGCTTCAGGATCGGCGCTTCTTCCGCCGTGATCGACGGCATGTTGATGGCGTTCGACACCGCGCCCTTGATCAGATAGTCCGACATCTGCTCGGCCACCTGCAGGGCAACATTTTCCTGCGCTTCCGTGGTCGAGGCGCCGAGATGCGGCGTGCAGACGACGTTCGGCAGGCCGAAGAGCGGGCTTTCGGTAGCGGGCTCGACCTCGAACACGTCGAAGCCGGCACCGGCGACATGGCCGGACTTGATCGCTTCGGCAAGCGCTGCCTCGTCGACCAGGCCGCCGCGGGCGCAATTGATGATGCGCACGCCGGGCTTGGTCTTGGCGAGCGCCTCGGCATTGAGAATGCCGCGCGTCTTGTCGGTCATCGGCACATGCAGCGTGATGAAGTCCGCACGCGCCAGGAGGTCATCGAGCTCGACCTTGATGACGCCCATTTCCTGCGCCCGTTCGGCCGACAGGAAGGGATCATAGGCCAGAACATGCATCCTGAGGCCGAGTGCCCGGGCGCAGACGATCGAGCCGATATTGCCGGCGCCGATGACGCCCAGCGTCTTGCCGGTGATCTCGACGCCCATGAATTTCGACTTCTCCCATTTGCCGGCCTGGGTCGAGGAGTCGGCGGCGGGCAGCTGGCGGGCGACGGCGAACATCAGCGCGATGGCATGTTCCGCCGTGGTGATCGAATTGCCGAATGGCGTGTTCATGACGATGATGCCGCGGCGCGAGGCCGCCGGGATATCGACATTGTCGACGCCGATGCCGGCGCGGCCGATGACTTTCAGATTGGTAGCGCCGGCAATCAGCTTTTCCGTCGCCTTGGTGGCGGAGCGGATCGCCAGGCCATCATAATTGCCGATGATTTCGGCCAGTTTGTCTTTGTCCTTGCCGAGTTTCGGCTGGAAATCGACATCTACGCCGCGATCGCGAAAGATCTGGACAGCAGTTTCCGAAAGTTCGTCGGATACGAGAACGCGCGGTGCCATGAAGGCCTCCTGAAAAGAAGTTATGTCTGAGAATTGGGGAGCCCTTCCGCATGTCACGGAAGGGTCATGCAATCAGTCGGGCCTAATCAGGCAGCCTTGGCATGCAGCGTCGCCTTCTGCTTTTCGAAGGCGAAGGTCAGCCACGGGGCAAGCGCCTGGAGATCGGCGGTGTCGATCGTGGCGCCGCACCAGATGCGCAGGCCCGAGGGAGCATCGCGATAGGCGCCGATATCGACGGCGACACCTTCCTTTTCCAGGATGGCGACCACGCCCTTGGCAAACTCTTCCTGGCCGGCGGCGTCGAGCGCGGTCACGGCCGGATCGACGATCTTCAGGCAGACGGAGGTGTTGGAGCGCGTTTCCGGCTTTTCAGCCAGGTTGGCCAGCCAGGGATTGGCGTCGCAGAAATCGAACAGGACCTTGGCATTGGCGTCGGCACGGGCCATCAGCGCTGCAAGGCCGCCGAGCGACTTCGCCCAAAGAAGCGCATCGATATAGTCCTCGACGCAGAGCATCGACGGCGTATTGATCGTCTCGCCCTGGAAGATGCCTTCGCTCAGTTTCCCACCCTTGGCCATGCGGAAAATCTTCGGTAGCGGCCAGGCCGGCTCATAGGTTTCCAGCCGTTCGACGGCGCGGGGGCTGAGGATCAGCACGCCATGTGCGCCCTCGCCGCCGAGCACCTTCTGCCAGGAGAAGGTAACGACATCGAGCTTGGCGAAGTCGAGATTCTGCGCGAAAGCAGCCGATGTCGCGTCGCAAATGGTCAGGCCCTTGCGGTCGGCCGGGATGAAATCGGCGTTGGCGACGCGCACGCCGGAGGTCGTGCCGTTCCAGGTGAAGACCACGTCGCGGTCGAAATCAACAGCGGAAAGGTCGGGCAGCTTGCCGTAATCGGCATTGAATTTTCTGACGTCTGCGAGCTTGAGCTCCTTGACGACATCGGACACCCAGCCCGAACCAAAACTTTCCCAGGCGACCATGTCGACGCCACGGGCGCCGAGCAGCGACCAGAGCGCCATTTCGACGGCGCCGGTGTCGGACGCGGGCACGATGCCGATGCGATAGTCGGCCGGCACTTGCAAAACTTCGCGCGTCAGGTCGATGGCCTGCTTGAGCTTGTTCTTGCCGAGTTTGGAGCGATGAGAGCGGCCAAGCGCTGCGTCTTTGAGCGCGTCGAGCGACCAATTGGGGCGCTTCGAGCAGGGGCCGGAGGAGAAGTGCGTGTTTGCCGGACGAGCGACAGGCGCTGCGAGTTCTACCATGATAAACTACCCTTCCAGGTATATGGCCTCTCGTTGGGGAGAGGTGTCCCGCCGCCGGGAATATGGGAAGGGTCGATTCAAGTCAAGCGACAAGTGACGCAAACAGGGGATATTTTGCCGCAGGCATACAAATGCACAAGGCGGGCTCTCGCCCGCCTTGTGCAATAAGAAATGATTTCAGATGCTTACCAGCCCGTCACCCGCAGGCCGGCGCGGATTTCCTGCCGCGAAAAGCCGCCATCGGTGCCCTTGATGCCGGTGGCGCCATTGCTCTTGTCGGACGCGCTCCAGTCGACCATGTCGCCGCCGGCGACGTCGGAATAGCGGTAGCTGAGGTCGAGCTTCATATTGGTGGCGATGTCGTAGGAGACACCGGCGGTCAGCGCATAGCTGAAGCGCCAGCTTTCGAGGCCGCCATAGCGCGCATCCTTATAGTCGACACCCTTATCGCACTTGCCGCCGCCGTCGATGCAATATTTCGATACGGTGAGCTTGCTGTAATCGACATTGGTCATGCCGGCGCCGGCGCCGAGATAGGGCGTCAGTCCCCAATAGGTGCCGAGATCGACATAGCCGTTGGCCATCAGGCCGAGCGAATAGATGTCCTGCTGGTAGCCATTGCCGCAATGGGTTCCCGCCCCTTGCAGGCCGCAGGGCTTTGCATTCGTCGACTTGCCGTCGAGCGAGCCCTTGAAATAGTCGAGCGTCAGGTCCGACCGCAGCCAATCGTTGAACTGGTAGCCGGCGCCGGCATTGAGCGAATAGTCGCCGCTGAAGCGCTGGCTGTCGAATTTCTGCGCCGTATAGCTGTTGGCCGCCGGCTTGTAGGTCTTCACTGTCGGCTTGCTGAAATCCACCGTCGCGTTGTAGCCGAGGTCGCCGCGGATATACCAGCCGGTCGCCGTGTCGATCGTGGTGATCTCCGGCACGTCGTCTACCGGCGGCGGATTGTCGAAAGCAAGCGCCGGCGTGGCCAGGCCCAGCGCGAGTGCTGCGGCGAGAATCTTGCGAACAGTCATGGCACGTCCTTCCAGGAAACCGGCGCGAACCGGCACGATCGATGGAAGAACTATGCCAAGGAGTGGTTAACCTGCGGTTAAGCATATTCGCAAAGGCATTGTTTACCTTGTCTATTAACCCATTTTCGATCGCCTTCGGATTGCGTCATGCCACCGGAACGCACCACGACCTGCATCAGGATACAAGTTCGGGCTCCGTCGCAATCAAGTCCAGATGTTGTTCTTATTCTCGACCGGCACACGTTCCGGCAACGGGATTGTTTGCGTCTCTTGATCCGGTTCGCCATGGCGCTCTCGATCTCTAACCGGCAGTGACCATGCGTGATAGAACCAAAACCAGTTCTGCGGCGTTATTGGCCTGCTCTGAGAAGGACATGACTATGAAGAATGCTCTTGCAGCGGCGCTCGCCGCGACATGCCTTGCAACCATCTACGCATCCACCGGTTATTCGGCCGACAGGATCGTTTATGAAGAAGACCATCGCGGCGGCGTCCGTATCGGCATGCTTGCCTGCGATGTCGGCGAAGGCGGCGGCTATCTGCTCGGCTCGGCAAAGGAATTGAACTGCGTCTTCCGTTCCAGCAATCATCGCAGCGACAACTATACCGGCTACATCAAGAAACTCGGGGTCGATCTCGGCTATACCAGCCAGGGCCGCATCGTCTGGGCCGTCTTCGCGCCGACCGCCGGCTATCACCACGGTTCGCTGGGCGGCATTTATGTCGGCGCCTCGGCGGAAGCGACCCTTGGCGCCGGTGTCGGCGCCAATGTGCTGCTCGGCGGCACGCGCGGATCGATCCAGCTCCAACCGCTGAGCATTACCGGCCAGATCGGCCTGAATGTCGCGGCTGCGAGCACGACGGTGACGCTAAAGCCGGCGGAATGACGCGCAACGCCGCGTACACGACACGCGCGCGATCGCCGATCGCGCGCGTGTCGTCGTTCGTTGAAGAGGCATCCGATCACCTAAAGTTCTTCCGGGCCAGTTGCTGAACGCGGCAAGCACGACGGGCTTCAGCCCTTCGCCACTGTCTCGTAGTAGGGCATGACCGTCACCTTGCCCGTTTGCGACAGCAAATCGGCCGCAGTGTCGAGTGCGGCTCTCCAGGCTGGCCCCCGCTCCCACGCCTCACGAAAAGCATCGGTGAGATCGCGGCCACCGCCCGTATCTCCTATTGCTTCGAAAAGCAGTTCCGCTTGCCGGATATCCTTGTCCCGTTTTGCCCTGTCGCCGGCATCATCAGGGCGGCGGCTGGCGACGATCAGCTTGTGAACTGCAAACCGTTCGGGCGCGGGGACGACGACTGAAACGCCAGCGCCATGCAGGAGGATCGTCCGCACCGGGTCCCGCAGCAAAAAATCCATGAACCGCAGCGGCTCCGCGCCGGCACCACCAAGCGCCGGCATGGGTGCCGGTTCGTCTGCATAGTCGTCGGATCCTCGATTTGTCGTCAGAAACTCCACCCGATAACCGCTTGCATTTCGAAAGGCATTCGATCGGGGCGAGCCACTCAAATGCGGTAGCGCACGAAAAGTCGGATCGACCAGTTGCAGGAGATCGAGGATGGGAGGAAGAGAATCCTCAACTTCGGCAGAGATTGCATGGTCCTTGGCCAGATCCGCGTCGCCCGTCATGACCGCGGCAGCGGGCAAGCGGACGCCAAGAAGGGTCGCGTAGCATTGAAAGGCGACCGTACCGACGAGCACGCCGCGCAGTCGGAAGAGGCCGGCATTGGCGAACGCCTCGACCACATCGCCCGTGAACCTTTCCGGCGCGCTCAACCCAGCTTCTCGCGTCAATGCCGAAACGATCCTGCGGCGGCTTTTATAATCGTCCTTAATCTCCCTGAACTCTTCCACGCGCGCTGAGATTTCGGGATTATCGACAGGCCCGACATAGTGCCGCTTCTGTCCGCCCTTTCCATCGGGTTGATCAAAATACCAATAAGCGCGATGATCGACCACGACCCGAATGAACCGTCCCGAAGGCGGGAAATCTGCCATCCATTGCGCATCGAATGTCCGCTGCTGCAACTCCGCAATCATCGTCCGGAACATGAGGTCGATTTGTTTCATGCCTGTTCCTATACTATTTTCGCAATTCTAGTATAGCAGATGAAAATGAGCAAGCCGCGGGTGTTGGCAGGTCAAGCGAACAGCGCACCCATGCATAGCCGTCGCGAAAAACGCACCACACGGGACCATTTTCCCTTGACCCGGTGCCCACCACGGCCTTTCGTCTCACCATTGCAAGACGCCGCCGATGGAGGAGCCCATGTCCCAATCCTATCTCGACGAAATCGCCGAACAGCCCGAGGCCATCCGCCGCCTGACCCGGCTGCTCACCGATGACTTCTTCGAGCGTGCCGGCGATATCCGCCAGCTGATCCAGGGCGGGCAGATCCGCCATGTCGTCATTACCGGCATGGGCGGCTCGCTCTACAGCGCCTATGGCTCGTGGCTGAGGCTCAGCCAGAGCCTGCCGGTTCCGGTCTCGCTCTGGGATACATCGGAACTCATCCAGCAGGCGCCGGGCCTGTTGCGCGAGGGCACGCTGATCATTGCCGTCACCCAGTCCGGCGAAAGCGTCGAACTGCGGCGCATGGCCGAGATCGACGGCCATAGCAGCATGCGGGTGAGCATCACCAACACGCCGGACAATTCGATGACCCGCTGGGCGAAGTTTTCGATCGCCACCGAAGTCGGTCCCGAGCAGACGGTCTCGACCAAGACCTATACAGCCGGTCTCACAGCGCTTTATATGCTCGAAGAAGTGCTCATCGGCCGCGGCAACACACTGCCGGCCGAGATCGCCGCACTCTCCGATGCGCTTTCTAGCCTCCTGCCGCGGGCGGAGGCCCAAGCCGCCCGCCTCGCCGATTTCGTCGGCCATGATGCGCCGATCATGTTCATCGGCCGCGGCGCCAGCTATGGCAGTGCGGCCATGGCGGCACTGGTGACGGCGGAGGCCGCCAAGGCTTCGACGACGGCGTTGAGCGGCGGTCAGTTCCGCCATGGACCGCTCGAACTGGTTCGTGAGGGGTTTCGCGCGATCATGTTCATGGGCAATGGCTCGACACAGGAGCTCAACCGCAAGACCGCCGCCGATATCGCCGCTTTCGGCGGGCGCTGCCTGATCATCGAGCCCGAAGATGCCGTGACCCTGGCGGTCGCGTCGATCCTGCCCTTCCCGCTACCCACCGTCGCCGAGGGCCTGCTGCCGGTGCTGGAAATCGTCCCCATCCAGCTGATGATGGTGCCGATGGCGCTTGCCCGTGGTTTCGAGCCGGCCAAATTTCTGAACGGCTCCAAGATCACCGCCATCGAGTGAAGTCCTGAATCGGGATAGGGGGGAGCCAATCAGCTCCGCCCCTCCCACACCACCCGGCATGCGGGTCCGCACCGGGCGGTTGGAGCGGTTGAAGTCGTCAGGCTTATAGTTCTCCCGGCCCGACGCTTGGGTTTGCTTATTCTGGTTCGGCGGGTTTGATTTCTCGCTGCCGTKGCCTCTCGGGCTTC